>NZ_PCYV01000001.1:0-162046 GCF_002553785.1 Lactobacillus sp. UMNPBX15 | reverse complement strand
AGGAAAATAAATCAGATAAATATTTAAGAAATTAAGGTTAGACTAATGGTTCACAACCTACCGCAAAAATATTGACACTTACCTACAAAAACCCGACCTTTTAAAAGTATTTTGGAAAACGGTATAATAGAAATATCTGAAACTAAATAAAAATTTATAAAGGAGAAATTATTTTGATTACAATTAAATCAATTCGTGAACTTAAAGGCATGCAAGCTTCAGGACATCTTCTTGCAACTATGTTTGAAGGCTTACGTGATGTGATTAAGCCAGGCATTTCTACCTGGGAAATTGAAGAGTTTTGTCAAGACTTCGTATCAAGTCGTGGCGGCCGCCTTTCAGAACAAGGTTTTGAAGGTTATAAGTATGGTACTTGTATTTCGGTTAACGATGAAATTGCCCACCAAACTCCAAGAAAAGATCGCATCTTAAAGGAAGGCGATATCGTTAAGGTTGATGTAACTTGCAACTTGAACGGTTATGAATCAGATTCATGTACTACTTATCCAGTTGGCGAAATTTCCGAAGCTGATAAGAAATTAATTGAAGTAACCAAAAAAGCAATGTATCTCGGAATTGACCAAGCTGTTTTAGGTAACAGAATTGGTGATATCGGTGCTGCTATCCAACATTATGTTGAAGATGAAAATCATTACGGTGATGTACGTGAATTAATTGGCCACGGTATTCAACCATCAATTCATGAAGATCCAGAAGTTCCTCACTGGGGCAAGGCAGGTCATGGTCTTCGCTTGCGTGAAGGCATGACTATTACTTGTGAACCTATGGTAGAAGCTGGTGGCGACTGGCACATCGACCAACGTACTGTTGACGATCCTAACGATGATTGGGTTTACTACGCAACTCCAGATGGTTCTAATGCTGCTCAATTTGAACACACCTTTGCAATTACAAAAGATGGTCCTAAGATCTTGACTCTGCAGCATCCTTACGATGGCTTAGAAAAGTACATCCCTCACTTTGATGAGATGGATGATTAGGATAATGGATGAAAAATGGTAAAAACCATTTTGGTTTAAAAATTGGGCAATTTATTTCTACATTACGAACCACCTTATCTCAAGGAGAGATATTTGCTAGTTCAATTATTATTGCCTACTACATTTTGTTTTCTATTTTTCCGATTATTATTATCATTGGTAACGTGTTACCGTTGTTTCACATTGATACTGCGCCTATTGCTGAATATTTGAACTTGGTTTTTCCAGACCAAGTGTCAAAATTCATTATGCCAATTATAAATTCTTTATTGAAAACTACATCAACAGGCTATATTTCTTTTGGTATTGTGTTTGCAGTTTGGTCATTATCAAATATGGTTAATGCAATTCGTCTTGGAGAAAATAGACTTTATGGGGTTCATCAAGTTGAATTAAAATTATCAATGCTTAATTTTCTTTGGACTAGAACTATTACTTTTGTTTTTACAGGATTGATGATTCTAGTATTTACAATTGCTACATTGGCCTTGGTTTTTGGGCAACAAGTACTCAACTTTTTAGGACCGATTTTTCAGCTACCACTTAATGAAATTAGCAAGATCTTTAGTTATCGCTATCCAGTATTAATATTGGTTATGATGCTAGCATTATGGTATTTGAACTATGTTTTGCCTAATATAAAACTCAAAAAGAGAGTAATTTGGCCAGGAGTTTTTGTAACTGTTGTAGGCTGGTTAGCCCTATCATTTCTTTTTAGTTTCTATTTACACCATTTCCCGATTACTTGGGAGAATTATGGCATTGTTGGTACGTTTATCATCTTTATGCTCTGGTTGAATATTGCAGCAGTATTATTTTTATTTGGCGTTGGTGTTAACGCTGCTATTGTGCGAAACCGTGTTGGACAAGTTGAATATTCTGCTGGTCGTATTGCCAGTTATATTCAAAAGAAAAGACGAAAAACTAAGTAGCTGAAAAATGCATATTTTGTTATGATGAACTTATAAAATTGAAATAGAAAGTGTGCTTTTATGAAAGTAAGAAAAGCCGTTATCCCATCAGCTGGTTTGGGTACTAGATTTTTACCTGCAACTAAGGCTTTACCTAAGGAAATGTTACCTATCGTTGATAAACCAACAATTCAGTTTATCGTTGAAGAGGCTAAAAAGTCAGGAATCGAAGATATTTTAATTGTAATTGGCAAGAACAAACGCCCAATTGAAGATCACTTTGATTCTAATCCAGAACTAGAACAAGATTTGGAAGAAAAGGGTAAAAAAGAATTGCTTCGCCTAACCGAAGGAATTACTGATTTAGGCGTTAACTTGTATTACACTCGTCAACCGCATCCAGCAGGTTTAGGAGACGCCATCTTCCGTGCTCGCAGTTTTGTTGGGGATGAACCATTTGTAGTTATGTTGGGCGACGACTTAATGGAAGATAAGGTGCCATTGACCAAGCAATTGATCGATCGCTATAACAAGACGCATGCTTCTACAATTGCAGTTATGCCTGTGCCACATGAAGAAGTTTCTAAGTATGGTGTCATCGAACCGGAAAATGAGATCATGCCAGGACTGATCAATGTTAAGTCATTCGTTGAAAAGCCTGATATTGATAAAGCACCTAGTGATTATGCCATTATTGGTCGTTACTTATTAACACCTGAAATTTTTGATATTTTGGCTAACCAAAAACCAGGTCGTGGCGGTGAAATTCAATTGACTGATGCGATTGATACAATGAACAAGACTCAACGTGTCTTTGCTCATGTCTTTAAAGGCGAACGTCATGATGTTGGTAACAAAGAAGGCTACCTTGAAACTTCAATTGAATATGGTTTGAAGCACCCAGAAATTAAGGAACAATTGCGGGCATATATCATGCAATTGAGCAAGAAGTTTGAAGCCGAAGGTAAGCAAAATAAAAAATAAGCTTAATTATTAGGGAGACTACGCTGCGGCGTAGTCTTTTTATGTTTTTCTTAATATTTTTTTGCTATTATCATATTTGTTAAAAAATACACATTATGGAGAGAAAATATATGAAGGACATTTATATTGTTGCAGCTAAAAGAACACCTTTTGGCAAGTACCGAGGATTTTTTAAGGATGCTTCTGCAATTGATTTGGGTGTAATGGCCTTGAAAGGAACAATGAAGGCGGGCAATATTAAGCCAGCTGATGTTCAAGCACTGTTTATGGGGAATGTTTTGGATACCGGCTTAGGTGAGAACATGGCTCGCCAAGTTGCCTTACATTCAGGGATGAGTGAAGCTTCTGCAGCCGTTACAATTAATGAAGTCTGCGGCTCAAGTCTGAAAGCTTTACGTCTAGCTCAAGGACAGATGGAACTAGGCGATTTGGATCTAGTAGCTGTCGGCGGTAGTGAGAGCATGACTAATGCGCCTTATTTTGTTAAAAAAGAAAACAAAAATGATCCAGCAGATCACCTAGTAAGTACTATGCTTAACGATGGTTTGATGGATGCTTTTTCTGGCAAGCATATGGGAATTACTGCCGAAAACGTAGCAGAGAAATATCATGTTAGTCGTCAGGATATGGATGAATTTGCATTGCAGTCGCATAAAAAGGCAGCTGCAGCAGTTAAATCCGGATTTTTTGATAATGAGATCCTGGATGTGGAGATTGATGGTCAAAGTTTAGATCATGATGAACCAATTCGTCCGGATACAACGCTTGAGGCATTGAGTAACTTAAAGCCTGTTTTTAAGGCGGATGGTGAAGTGACTGCCGGAAACTCGTCTCCTTTGACTGATGGTGCAAGTATGTTAGTTCTGGCAACTAAGGAGAAAATGAAAGAGTTAGGCTTAACGCCAATTGCCAAGTTAGGTGAATTTGCGGAAGCTGGCTTTGATCCTGCACTGATGGGTTATACTCCATATTATGCGGTTAAAAAACTGCTTAAGAAGACGGGACGTAATTTTGATGACTATGATATTATCGAATTAAATGAAGCTTTTGCGGCCCAAAGCGTAGCGGTAGCTCGCGACTTACAAATTCCAACTGATAAATTGAATATTATGGGTGGCGCAATCGCGTTAGGTCATCCTTTAGGTGCAACGGGTACACGCTTAGTTGCTAGTGCAATTAGTGGATTAAAGAAGAGAAAAGGCAGACGTGCCCTGGTTACTTTGTGTATCGGTGGCGGTCAGGCGATTGCTTATGAAATCGAGAATGCAGAATGAAATTTTATCAATTAGAGCCTGAAGCTAGACGTAAATTATTGCAGGATGAAGGTATTGCATTAGGGCAAATCGATGATGCGGTTCTGAGACGTCTAGATGAATTGAGTGAAAATGTTGTAGGGCAGTTGCGTTTGCCTTTAGGTGTAGTACAAAACTTAATAGTCAATGGACAAAAATATTGGGTGCCAATGGCTGTTGAAGAACCCTCAGTAGTTGCTGCCGCCAATCATGGAGCTAGTATCTTTGCTAGAAATGGTGGTGTGACAGCTAGCAGCGACCGACAAGGGATTTATGGTCAAATCGTTTTGAAGGTCAACAATTCTTTTTCATTAATTGAATTAGAAAAAGAATTTCCGCACTTAGTCGAATTAGCTAATCAAAAGTTTTCCAGCTTAGTCCGTCATGGTGGTGGTACTAGAAAAATAACTGCTGTGCAGAAAGAGGATTTGCTTTACTTAAAAGTATTGGTTGATCCAGCTGAGGCGATGGGCGCGAATAAAACCAACTCGATTTTGGAATTTTTAGCGGCTAAATTAGAAAATTATGCTGGTGTTGATGAAAAATTATTTGCGATTTTATCAAATTATCCTAGTCAATTGACCACAGTTAAGGTAAAAATTGATCCTGAGACGATTGGTGGGATGCAAGTTGCACAACGTGTTGCTCTATTAGGAAAAATTGGAATTGACGATCCTTATCGTGCGGTAACTAACAATAAGGGAATCATGAATGGAGCCGACGCCGTCTTAATCGCCACAGGCAATGATTATCGGGCAATTGAAGCAGCCACTGCAGTTTTAGCCAATCATGATGGCCAATATCGCAGTTTATCAAAGTGGACGATGCAGGGTAGTTATTTAGTTGGCGAATTGACTTTGCCAATGGCGATTGGAGTAGTTGGTGGCTCAATTAAGGCCCGTCATGACGTCCAACAAAGTTTTGCTATTTTAGGACAAAAAATCACGAGTAAAACTCTAGCTGAGATTATTGTTAGCGTGGCTTTAGCCAACAACCTAGCAGCTTTGCTGGCAATTTCTACTGTCGGCATTCAAGCAGGGCATATGAAATTGCAGGCTAGAAACGTAGTCACTGAATTAACCGATGACGAACATGAGCGCAAGCAGCTACTAGCTGCGATGATTAGTGAAAAAAATTATTCTGAAAGTCATGCTAAGGAGCTTTTAGCAAAAATAAGAAAGGAAAAATAATGCAAGTAGGTATTGATCAAATTGGACTTTTTACGCCAGACAAGTACGTTGATATGGTCGATTTGGCGAACGCAAGAAAGCAAGATCCAAATAAGTTTTTAGTTGGCATTGGTCAAAGAGAGATGAGTGTTGCGGATATTACGCAAGATGCAGTTTCAATGGGAATTAATGCGACTTTAAAGTTTATTGACAAGATTGATAAGAATAAAGTTGGTCTATTAATTTTTGGGACTGAAAGCAGTATTGATCAATCAAAGTCAGCTTCTTTATTTGTAAAAACAGCCTTAAAGTTGAAGCCAGAAGTAAGAACTTTTGAAGTAAAGGAAGCTTGCTTTGGTTTAACGGCAGCCTTAATGATGGCACGTGATTTTGTTCGGGTACATCCTGAACAAACCGCAATTGTCATCGGTAGTGACATTGCTCGCTATGGTGTTAATACTGCTGGTGAGGTAACACAAGGAGCCGGTAGCGTGGCAATGCTCATCAAAGCTGACCCAAGCATTTTAGCCCTAAATAATGGTCATTCAGCTTACAGCGAAGATATTAACGACTTCTGGAGACCAAATTATTCTCGCACCGCTTTAGTTGACGGCAAGTATTCGACTCAAGTTTACTTGGATTTCTTCAAGAAGACCTTTACTGATTATAAGAAGCAAAAAGGATTGAAAACAAGCGACTTTGATGCGATTACTTACCATTTGCCATTTACTAAGATGGGGATGAAGGCTAACAATATTGCTATTGAGGGGCAAGATCAAGCAACAATGATCAAGTTGGAGCGTAGTTTTGCGGCTGCTAAACAATTATCAAGCCGAGTAGGTAATATCTACACCGCTTCACTTTATATGAGTTTACTTAGTTTGCTAGAGAATGGTGAATTACCCGCTGGCTCATTAATTGGCCTGTTTTCATATGGTTCAGGTGCAATGGCTGAGTTTTATAGTGGCAAGTTGGTTGAAGGATATGAAAAACAAATTGATCCTACAGCTGATCAAGCAATGCTTGATCGGCGGAAGAAGCTGACAGTTAAGCAATATGAAGACGTCTTCAATACGGCTTTGTTAGATCCTGAGGATGGCTTAGAATTAACTAGCGACGATGAAGTAGGTACTTGGTATTTTGCTGGTACTAAGGATCATATTCGTCAATACCGCGTAAAAGAATAAGAAAAAGAGCACATTTGTGCTCTTTTTTTACATTAAAATTGCTTGTCCAGTATCTTCGCGAATCTGTAGGCCGAAAATGGAATATTCTTTTTGGTCAATGACCATTAACAAGGGGATGCCGCGACCACGCATGCGGCCAACTAATTTAATCAATTTTTGTTTGGTCATTGCTGTTTGCCCGGGTAGCAGCAGACATTTTCCTTCGGCAATAGTGAGTTTTCCCCACTTAAGTAGTTTGTCATCATGCTTTAGATAAAATTTAGTATTCAGGTTCAGGTCATCGATTAATTGAAGTAAGTCTGTTAAGCGCATTTTTTAGTATAATTAAGTCATAAGGATTGTAAATTTTCAGCAATTTAATTATAAAATGAAAAGTGAAATAATTGAATTTGGAAGTGTTAAAAGATGAAAAAGAAACTATTATTGTCTTCCGCATTAATTGCTGGAGCTGGCTTGTTTGCGGCAAGCGAGTACTTTTTCAAGATGGCGATGACACCGTTTAATAAAAAAGCTGACTCCAAAGAATTATCAGGCAAGGATCCACTTTATCGTGATAAGGTTTGGTTTAGAGATTTTTCTAAGAAAAAATGGACTTTAAAAACTGATAGCGGCATAACTTTGTTCGCCCAGTACCTTGATCAACATGCCAAAAAAACCGCAATTTTATTACATGGCTTTATGAGTGATGGAGATAGTATGGCTGGTTTTGCCAAAATGTTTTATGATTTTGGTTATAATGTTCTCGTTCCAGACGCACGTGCCCAAGGGCGCAGCGAAGGTAAGTATATCGGCTATGGCTGGGTTGAAAAAGATGATATTTTGCGTTGGATCTATCAAGTAATTGATCAAACTGGTGCAAATGCCAAAATTGTAATTATGGGTCAAAGCATGGGTGGTGCAACGGCAATGATGGTAAGCGGTATGCTTTTGCCACCACAAGTGAAAGCTTTTATTGAAGATTGTGGTTATTCAACCGTGAAAGGTGAAATTAACTATCAAGCTCAAAATTTATTTCATATGAAGGCTTTTCCACGGTTTCCAATAGTTGATTTGGTTAGTGGAATTAATAGAGTGAAAAATGGCTTTTATTTAAAAGATGCTTCTGCGGTTGCTCAGTTAAATAAAAATACGCGACCATTTTTATTTATTCATGGCGGCAAGGATCACTTTGTGCCAACTAAAATGGTCTGGCAAAATTATGCGGCAACAGCTGCTCCAAAGCAAATTTGGCTTGCGTCACTTGCAGGGCATGCTTTGTCTTATCCAATGTATCCAAAGCAATATCGACAACAAGTAGAAAGATTTTTGCAAAAATATGTGGGTCAGTTCTTGTAAACGGTTTCACAACTAGATATAATGAATAGTGTGGAAGAGGTAGAAATAAAAGTTAACAACTATAAAAAAATATAAGTAAGTTTTTATCTCCAGAATTGTATTATTATTGGAAACTTGAAAGATTCTCTATACGTAGAGGTGTCAGCCATAAATAGCTTAATTAAAAATTATTTGATTAATTATCATTGGCTGTTCGCAAAAACTCCAATTTATTAAAAGTTACATTTTATGTAAAGACCCGAACAAGTGAATGTTAATATTGGTTGCGATAATGCCATTGTTTAAATACATACCAAACAACTAAAAATCGTGACTATCAATTGATGAGCTACCTCATCCACTTGAAATTGCGGCTACTAAGGGACAGGATTGTCCAGTAGCCGCTTTTTTATATACAAAAACAACCTAGCCCAAGACTAGGTTGTTGGATTTATCTATCTTTTCTGAGCACTAACTTAGCAATTGCCTCACAGCGTGGGGTTTGTGGTAACATGTCTACATTTTGGATGACCCGAACATCATATGCCTCGCTAAGTAAAACTAAGTCTTGAGCTAAGGTTGAGGGATTACATGAGATGTAGACAAAAGTTTCAGGTTTAACCCGCAAGAGGGTTTTGATCAAGCTTTTAGCTAAGCCCGTTCTTGGTGGGTCTACGATTAAAGCATTGATTGCAACACCACTATTTTGTAATTCTGGCAAAACCTTTTCAACACTGCCTTGAATATAATCAGCGTTTTTGATGTGGTTAAGCTCGACATTATGTTGTGCGTCTTTGACTGCCTCTGGAATGGTTTCGATTCCAACAACTTGCTTAACGCGGTCAGCTGCCAAAATACCTAAGGTACCAACACCACTATAGGCATCAATCAAGGTTTGATCGGGGGTTAGGTCTAAGTATTTCAATGCTTCTGAGTAAAGATTGATGGTTTGAACTGGGTTCAATTGGAAGAAGGCACGTGGTGATAAGGCGAATTTTTTACCTAAGATTTCTTCGGTGATTTGATTCTTGCCCAAAAGCTTTTCGGTTTTATTTCCCCAAACTTGTGGATTCTGCCATTCGGTTTCATTCTGATAGACAGAAACTACATGATCAAGTTTCATAATTTCTTTAGCAAGAGGAATTAAGTTCTTAATCTTGTGGCCGATCGTAATCAAGGTTACCTGGATTTCCTTAGTTGCTTCTGATTGACGGACAACTACGGTCTTAATGCCAGGTAAATGACGACGATAGTTGGCAACAGGAACATGCAATTTTTCAATTAAAACCTTGATTTTACGTTCCGTTTTTTGTGTGTCTTCACTTTGAGTTGGCATCTTTGGTAAGTCAATCAAGCGGTGGGAATTTGGAGCAAAAAGTCCAAGCTTAAGTTGACCATGATCTTTTTCAATTTGATATTGAGCCTTGTTGCGATAATGCCATGGGTCAGGAGCAGCGATAGTATTTTTAACTTTATACTTATTGTAATTACGAGGATGGTACTTGCGTAATGATTCAAGCATATTGTTCTTCTTGAATTCAAGTTGTTTGTCGTAAGACAAGTGTACTAATTCTAAGCCACCAATCTCGGGATCAACACCTTCAGGGAAGTCTACGCGATCTGGACTTTTTTCTTTAATTCTAACCAGTTCGCCTTGGATGTAGTGTGGATATGATTTAACAATCTTGGCAACTACTACTTCGTCTGGCAAGGCACCAGGAATGAAGATAATCTTTTTCTTGTAGTAACCAATTCCTTCACCATTAATTCCTAAACGTTTAATAGTGATGATGACGTCTTTTTCATGTTTTGGTTTATTATGGGTAAATTTTCTGTTCATCGTTAATTCTTTCTACTAAAAACTAAATTGTGTTCAATTAATTGTACTACCTGGAAAAAGTTCTTAGCAAGCTTTAGCAAAATTTGCTAGCATGGATGTAGAAAAATATGCGAGGTGAAACAAGTTGATCATAACCAAAGTAAGTGCACAAAAACGGCCAGGTCGCTATAATATTTTTATTGATGGAAAATATGCTTTTTCTGCCGGAGAGAAAACGTTGGCAGAATTTGTGCTGCTTAAAGGTAAAGAATTAAATGATGAGCAGGTTGAAAAGATTAGGCAATTTGATGCTGATGCTAAGGCTAGTGATTTAGCGGCTCATTTTTTGAGTTACGAGCCTCGGACCATCTTTGAGGTGCTACAATATTTAAAAAAACACGAAATCTCTGATGAAGCAGCCAATAGTGCTGTTAGTCAATTGAATGAATTAGGCTATCTTGATGATCGTCAATATGCCAAGCTGTTTATCAAAAATGATTTGCGTGTTGGCTCTGATGGCCCTAAAAGTTTATTACGAAAGTTGACGCAAAAAGGCGTTGATCCTGAAATTAGTCAGGATAAGTTAGATGAAATTGATGAAGAAGATTGGCTCGAAGTGGGCCAACGCGTGATTAAGTCGATGAGCTATCAAGTTGGCAAGATTTCACAGCGTGAATTAGAGCGTAAGATGCGTACTAAATTATTAACGCATGGCTTTGATAGCGGGATTAGTAACGTTATTATTGATGCAATGGATCTTAAAGAAGATGGGAATGCACAAACAGAAGCTTTGAAGAAACAAGGAATTAAGGCTTACAAACGTTTTAGAAATCTTCCAGAAATTGAACGCAATTTTAAAATAAAAAAATATTTGTTTAGTCACGGTTTTTCATCAGGTGAGATTGATGCCTTTTTAAACGGTGAAATAATTGATTTAGACGAATTAGTAGAATATTAGGAGAAAAAATGAAGAAAAATATTGAATCAAGATTATTTATTGGTCGTCCATTTCCAGCTGGTTTGATGAATGCTCAAAAGAGCTTTATGGAAGCTAATCAGCAAATGGAAAATGATGAAACTTTTCAAAAATTTTTAGCTGATCATAATTTAGAAAATAAGCGTTCTGTCCTAGTGGTATCAGGTGAGGACAGCTTTATGTATTGGTATGGCGTTTTAGCAGATGTAGCAAAAGATGAAGTGCCAACGGGTTTAATGAAGTTTGAATTACCAGCTGCAGAGGTAGCGGAGGAAGTAGAAGAGAATCAAACTTTAGTCTTTTTCAACTTACCGTTGACTAGTACCGTGCCAAATTTTGCCAAAAAAGTAGTTGCTAGCGGAATTGAAGTACATGAAAATTTGGGTGACAGTGACACGCCATATATTACTTGGGATCTTGACATGGATACAAAAAAACTGGCCCAAGTAATGTACTTGAAGGCCAGCAAGTAATTAATGCTGCTCAGGGTCGATTGACAGGTTATCGTATTCAACATAAGCGCCAAGACAAGTTGAAACAAACATGATTAACAAAACAAAGCCGATGGAGCTACCTACGATTTGATCAAGTGTTAAAAGAGCACGTATTATGTAGGTAGCAGCAAAGCAAAGAACAAAGTCTAAGATAATATTAGCTGCTAAAAGCCAGTAGCGTCGTCTGATACTGAAGAAACGTAAAAGCTGCTTCAGTAAGCCATCGTTGGTTTGAACAGCTAATAAATCAACAGGCCGTTGAATAGTAGCCTTGACAGCAAACATAATGATTGCGCCAACTAATGAGCCGATTAATGTGCGATAAAGTTCAGCTGAATGTAAAACTAATGCATTATAGCCGATTCCAATAATAGCTAAGCTACAGATATAGGGAATTAGCAAAAGAAATGTAAAAACGAGTAAGACATGACTTTTTTTCATGACGAACCTCCTAGTCTTATGTGCTATTTTAACATAATTGTTATTGGCTCTATGCTATAATAGCTATATTTAGATAACTTTTTTAAGAAAGAGAGTACGAAAATGAATAGTGATCCTGGAGCGGGAACTCTGTTTGGTCGCTTAAAAAATAGATTATCCGGCGATAAAAAAGTGGGGACTAAAGATCATTTAGAAAAAGAAATTGTTACTTTACATGAAAGTCATAAAATTGATGATACAGAATTTTCAATGCTAGAAGGTATTTTGGACTTTCAGGGTAAGACAGCCCGTGAAGTAATGGTACCTAGAACGGATGCTTTCATGGTTGATCGAGAAGTCAGTTTTCAAGACAATCTAGATGAAATCCTTCGTGAGCCATATTCTAGAATTCCCGTTTATCAACGTGATAAGGATAAGATTGTAGGGATTATTCATATCAGAACGGTTTTACGAAAGGCTAAACAAAAGGGTTTTGATAATCTTGACTATAAAGATGTCATGACTGAGCCGCTGTTTGCACCAGAAACTGCCGAGCTGGGCGATTTGTTGATGGAAATGCAGCAAACGCAACGACAATTAGCAATTTTGACAGATGAATATGGCGGTGTAACTGGTTTAGCTACAATTGAAGATTTGGTTGAAGAGATTGTGGGCGATATTGATGATGAAGTTGATCACACTGAGATTCTTTTTAATCAAATAGCTCCAAATAAGTACATTATTTACGGTAAGATGCCATTAGATGATTTTAATGAGCAATTTGGTACTAATCTTCAAATGGAAGATGTTGATACGATAGCAGGCTATGTGATCAATACTTTAAAAGTGATTCCAGCTAAGGAAGAAAAGTTAACAGTTGATATTGGTGATGGGATGACTTTGACCACTAGAAGGATGAAGGGGTCACGCTTGTTGACGGTATTATTAACGATTGATGAATCAAAAAAGGAAGAAGATAGCGAGGACTAATGGACAAAGAGTTAGCAGATAAAGTAAAAAAGAGAAGAACATTTGCAATTATTTCTCACCCCGATGCAGGTAAGACAACGATTACTGAACAAATGCTTTTGTTTGGTGGGGTAATTCGTAAAGCAGGTACGGTTAAGGCACGTAAAACTGGCAATTTTGCTACTAGTGACTGGATGGAAATCGAAAAGAAGCGTGGGATTTCTGTTACTAGTTCGGTTATGCAGTTTGAATATCAAGGCAAACGTATCAATATTTTGGATACGCCAGGACACCAGGACTTCTCAGAAGATACTTACCGTACATTAATGGCCGTTGACTCAGCTGTCATGGTAATTGACTCTGCTAAAGGTATCGAGCCACAGACAAAGAAGTTGTTTAAGGTTGTTAAGCAACGTGGTATTCCAATTTTCACGTTTATGAACAAGCTTGATCGTGATGGACGTCCAGCATTAGATTTAATTGCGGAATTGGAAGATTTGCTTGGTATCGAGGGTGTAGCAATGGACTGGCCAATTGGTTCAGGTCAAACTTTAAAGGGTCTATATGACATCGCTAATAATCGTGTTGAGCTTTACCGCAAAAATGATCAAGATCGCTTTTTACCATTAGATCAAGATGGTAAGTTGCCTGATAGTGAGCCACTTAGTCAAGATCCTCAATTCCAGGATACTCTGGATGAAATTGATTTGATTAAAGAAGCTGGGAACAAGTTTGACCGCGAGAAGATTGCTATGGGTGATCAAACTCCTGTCTTCTTTGGCTCAGCTTTGACCAATTTTGGGGTTGAGACATTCTTGAACAGCTTTGTTGATTTGGCTCCAGCACCAGAGAGTCACACAGTTAATGGGGATGAGGAGCTAAGTCCAGAAGATCCAGAATTTTCAGGCTTTGTCTTCAAGATTCAGGCTAATATGAATCCTCATCACCGTGACCGAATCGCCTTTGTTAGAGTCGGTTCTGGTGAATTCAAGAAAGGCTTGGATGTAACTTTAGCTAGAACTGATAAGCCAATTCGTTTAAATAATGCGACTGAATTCATGTCAAGCGAGCGAGTACAAGTTTCTGATGCGGTAGCTGGCGATATAGTTGGCTTATACGATACTGGTAATTTTCAAATTGGTGACAGTATTTATGCTGGTAAGCGCAAGATTGTTTATCCACCATTACCAGAATTTACACCTGAATTATTTATGCGAGTAACTGCTAAGAACGTGATGAAGCAAAAATCATTCCATAAGGGTATGAACCAGCTAGTCCAAGAAGGTGCAATTCAGCTTTACCGCAATTATCAAACGGATGAGTATATTCTTGGTGCTGTTGGTCAATTGCAGTTTGAAGTGTTCCAATTCAGAATGAAGAATGAATATAATTCTGAAGTTGAAATGAACAGTATTGGTCATCGTGTTGCGCGCTGGATTGATCCGGAACAGCTTGACCCACGCATGTCTAATACTCGTAACTTATTAGTTAAGGACCGTTATGGTAATCCATTATTCTTATTTGAAAATGAATTTGCGGAACGTTTCTTCCATGACAAATATCCAGATGTTGAATTAACAGAAAAACTTTAGGCAAAATAAAAGCTATGGGAATTAATGCGGCACTAAAAAAAGCACGTCAATCGCGGGGACTGACACAAGAACAATTTGTAGCAGGAATTTTATCACCAGCTCATTATTCTAAAATTGAGCGTGGCTTGCATGACATATCAGCTAAGGACTTAATGGCAATTTTGCAGAAAAATAAAATTTCATTTGCTGAATTCTTTAAGCAAAATATGATCTCACAAGCTGACGATGAAAACAGTTTAGGTGATCAATTACAGACTGCTTATTATAATCAAGATCTTAACCAAGTTAGAAAATTGGTAACAAAAATTCAACAACTGCCGCATCATGATCTTCTAAAAATCAAAGCTAAGTTGATTTTTACCTTACTTGAAGGAAAACGTAAATTTGATGTCAAAGATAAAAATATAATATTGCAGCGTTTATTTGCAGGCGATAATTGGCTTCAAGATGAATTTAGTTTAGATTTGTTAGCAAATTTTGGTTCTTCTATCTTTACTCATGATGATTTTACTTTTTTCTTTCAAAAAATTTTCACTACTTATAATGATAAAATGTCTGAGCAGACAGAAAAAATGCAAACAACAATTGCCACTATTTGTGTGAATTATTTATATACTTGTGCTGAAAATAAATTTGTAAAAGATAATAAAGAGCCTATTTATTTACTTGGGCAATTAAGTCAAACGCCATCTTTAGTCTTATATAAAATCATTGGTCATTTTTATCAATGCTATTTTGCTGGAGATACAGAGCAGGTATTAGCTATTAAGAAATTGATCAAGGCAAGTAATTTAGAAAATATTCTGTCTATTCTTCCAGAATAATTTGCATATATGCAGATTGAAGATCATTTTTGCAGAAAGCTATTTTTATCGTGAACTAAAGCAGATAATGAATCCAACTTAATTGAAAGGGAGATTCATTTATGAAAAAGTTTATTGACCTCAAATGGTTTTCGCTCAGTATTATTCTGTCATGTTTAAGCGGATTATCTTTGCCTTTTAGCACATGGTCATACTCCGAAATTTTTGCGTTAATTACAGGTAAAAGTATTCCAAATACGGTGAGAATGATTATCGTAATTACAGTATTGCAAATCTTACTTGTAATTGTAGAATACTTAAATAATCGAGTAATTAATCGTAATGTAGCACTATTTAATCAAGAAGTTCGTGAGTATCTGATGCAGACGGATTTTGTAAAAACAGGAGAAAAAGAAATTTCTAATCGAATTTCTTTCATTAATAATGATCTTAACCTGATTGAAGAAAAGTACTTTAGACAGTTATTTTCACTAGTATCTACTGTGGTTAAAATTGTTGGTATCGTTACTGTTGCGCTGATAAATAGTGTAGTCCTGACATTAGTCTTTGTTGCTTTTGCCAGTCTTTCAAGCCTTATTCCTAGTTTGTTTAGCAAGAAAACAGCCAAGCAGTCATCCAATTGGAGTAAATCAACAGGTAGCTATGTAACGTTTATGTCGGATTTACTCAAAAATATCAATACGGTTTTAAATTACAATGTATTATCTCTATTTGTAAAGAAGGGTAGTAAAGTAATTAAAAATTCTGTTGAGAATAAACGTGAACGTGACGATACAATTGCTAAAAGTGATTTTTACGTTGATTTATTAGCTTACTCACTAGACTTCTTACCAATTGGAATCGGCATTATTATGGTAATTCAAGGACACATTGCTTTGGCTTCTTTTGTTGCCGTTCAATACTCTAGCGCTTGGATTGTAAATAGTTTCTTTAGTATTAATAGTATTCGTAATCAGATTGCTGCTACTAAACCAATGACCGCTAAGTTGTTGTCTTTCAAGCCTTTAACGACTAAGCAAGATGAAGCTCCAGTCAAATTTAAGCAATTAAATATGGACAATGTAACTTTCGGCTATCAAGCTGATAGTCCAGTGCTTAATAATGTGAGTTTATGTGTTAATAAAGGAGATAAAATTCTGTTAACTGGAAAGTCTGGTGAAGGTAAATCTACTTTACTTAAGGTGTTAATGGGTAAATTATCTCCGCAGAAGGGAAGAGTTTTGGTTAATGATCAGGCTGTTGAAACGCAAATTTTTAGTGAAGTTCAACAATCTTCGCAAATTTTTAATGAGACTTTACGCTTTAATTTAACTCTTGGTAAACAATTTGATCAAAAGCAAATCGTGGCTGCGGCTCAACAAGCAGGATTAACTAATTACCTTCAAAAACATGGCTTAGATACCGTAATTGAAGAAAATGGGCATAATCTTTCAGGTGGGGAAAGAAAGAGAATTGAATTAGCGCGTGCTTTTCTCTTCCAAAGAGAAATTTTAGTAGTTGATGAAGGAACTGCTTCACTTGATCCGCAAACTGCTGAGCAAATTCATAATGTCTTTTTGAATTCACCATTAACAGTAATTGAAATTGACCACCATATTTCATCAACGACGATGAAGAAATTTACGCATCATTTTGACTTAGAAAATGGAAAATTGGTAAATATTTTTTAACGTAAATTGCAATAATAAATTGAACATTTAGGTTATCCTTCTGCACGTTCATTTTATACAATTAAAATTTTTGTTGGAATATCTAATAGAGAGTTAGTAGGATTAATTCCAGGAACTTCAAATGTGGGTCATTATGTAAGTAATAGTTTAGAGTTTGAGAAATATAGAATTTACATAGTAAAAGAACGTGAAATAGCACTAAGTACTTATAGTTCTATTCATAATTCACTGCAAGTACTTGAAAGTGGGCATGTTTTAGGATGTTATAATTATATTAGTACTTTATTTGATTGTAGTTTTGTTTTTAAAGACTATGATGATTATAATACTGTTACATTTACAAATATTTCAAAATTAGCTAATATTTATGATAAATTTGGGTTCGTAATAGATAAATTTAAGCATCGCTCTAGTGGTAGATACTATGGGATGCTTTCAAATTGGAATTTAAATCGTAATAACTATAAGTTTAATGAAATTTCTAATTTTGATATAGCTAGAATTTCAAAATTAACAGATGAAAATGTACAAAGTGTAATTCCTATTTCTTATACGAATCATAAAGATTCAAAGAATTATTTAACCGATGAATTTATTCAAAAGGAATATCCATTTTTGCATCCCACTTTCGAATCTGTAATTACAGTTTTAGCATTAAACTTAAGTGTATGTAATACTCACAATTTGGAAATTTACCTTGAAAAAATAGGTGCTCTTGCACAGACTATATGTATGAATAATTCTAGTAATCATGTTGTAAATAGACCGGTTAAGCAAGTTATACCAAAAAATTGGGAAAAGATAGACAAATTTAAACGTAATAAAAATTTATTACCATTTTATGCAGTAATAACTACCGTAGTGTAAGATTTCTTAATTAGATTTTAGTAATACTCAAATCGATAATAACGGACCGCAAGTAACTGTTATATCAAGTACTGCAATCCACTTTGCTTGAAATAGAAACTTTATTCAGTACGACTTCAGGCTATAATTACTGGAAAATAATCGAGTACTGTCCTCACTGCAATTTAGTGCGGCAAACAGAAGAAGAGAATCTTGTTAACTGGCTATTAGATTTAAAGGGCTTTGGTACAAGATATGCACGAAATACTGTTGCTAAGCTAAAGAAATGTTAGAGGCTTACCCTGTGGCTGCCAGTTATAGCGTAGAAATCTTGCAGGTAAATATTATGTAACAAGATTGATCAAGCTCAGTCAAAAAAGAGAAAGCTTGGAAAGCATACCTGTTTTTGCCCAAAACATGGCAGTCAGAGTCCTGGCTGAACTAGGCGATGTACGCGGATTTTCTAATCTAAATAAGATCAGTGTCTTTATTGGGATCGATCGTGAGCGGTATTAATCTGGAGAGATGAACTCTAAGTTTAAGTATTACTAAACATGGCAATACAATCGCGTGTAAGATACTTTACCGGCTAATTGGACAAATAAATCAAGCAATCATGCCAATGAACTGATTAAAAAGAGCTTCATCTACTTTACCAACCTTTTGGAAGATGAAGGCTTAATCAATGAAGGTGCTGTCTTTATCGATGGTACGAAAATCGAAGCTGATGCCAACCGCTATACTTTTGTTTGGCGCAAAGCGGTTGAAAAGTATCATGAAAAGCTGAAAGGTCAAGCAGTTGAGCTTTACGATGAATTGATTACTAAAGAAAAAGAAGTAGTCAAAAAAATGGAAAAAGAAAAGGTTCAAACTAGTCAAGGCTTGGAGAAATTGGCTCGAGAAACTGAAGCAGAAATTAACCAGCTGACTGAAGAATTTCTGCTAGGCGTAACAGCTACTCTAAGACCGATCATGACGCTACCTTTATGCATATGAAGGAAGACCACATGAAAAACGGTCAGTTGAAGCCAGGCTACAATATTCAAGCAGCGACTACTGATCAATATGTAGTAGATTATGCCATTTTTCCTAACCCAACAGATTTTAAAACCTTAGAGCCAGTTTTCGGGCATTTGAAGAACGTATTTGGCATGCGCAGAACGCATCTGCGAAGCAAAAAGAGGTCGAAACCGATATTGGCCTTTATGATGGTTTTGAACAAATATGGGCAAAGAAGATGGATGAAGGACCATCTTTTATTGTTAAAAATTTAAAGAGACCGAAAAAACGATCAAGATTCTTGAAAAAGAAAATCTTGATCGTTTTCATTCATCTGGAAGTTATTTTTTCCAGACACTTTTGATACAACAATATTTGGATTACTTGTCAACGTGAATTTCGATTACATGACGACTCTTGTCTACAGTCAAAGTGTATGAAGAATCATAATCTTTAATTAAACGCTTGATTACGAATTCAATCTCATCTTCGCGAACACGACGGTCATGGTTTTCAAGTGCAATACCGATAGAATCCTTACTTTCAGTATAAATAACTGAAGTATTACCAAGAGAATAAACTTTAACATAGTTTGCATCGGTAGTGTTGAGCTGACTGTGAACCAAATCAGAGTAATTATTGGTTACATCAATTAAATGCATGGAATTCACCTGTTTCTGTTAGCTTTACTTCTTCAAATTTAGTATACCTCAAATTGAGTAGCATATTTTTATTTTTAAGAAAAAAGATTTCTAATATTGCTTCGAAATCTTTTGGTATAACTTGGACTTTGTCTTTTATTAAATCCTATTCATTATTTGCTTCATCACTGATTACAATTTTACAATCAACAACATCGGCTTTTAAATTCTTAGCCTGTGCATGATCAAGTTTGAAATCAGCCACATTATCTTCAATCTCTTCTTGGATGGTACGACGAAGAGGACGAGCACCTAAGGCAGGATTAAAGCCATCTTCAACTAATTTATCTTTTGCAGCAGCAGTTACATCAATGTGTAGGCCTTGATCCTTAACCATATTGTTGGTATTTTGCAACATTAAGTCAACAATCTTAAGCAAGTCTGGCTTAGTCAATTCATTAAATTCGATTACATCATCAAGACGGTTCAAGAATTCTGGCTTAAAGAATTGGCTCATATTATTTCTAGCAGATTCATTAGCTTCATCTTCGTTTTCTGCTGTAAAGCCAACGCTAGCGTTCTTAATGCCTTGTCCTGCATTAGAAGTCATAATAATGATGGTATCCTTGAATGAAACTGTTCTACCTTGTGAGTCAGTTAAACGACCATCGTCAAGAATTTGCAAGAAGAGGTTCAAAACATCTGGGTGAGCTTTTTCAATTTCATCAAGCAAGATCAAACTATATGGGTTGTGTCTAACTTGTTCAGTTAATTGACCAGCTTCTTCGTAGCCTACGTAACCTGGAGCAGAACCAATTAATTTGGAAACTGAGTATTGTTCCATGTATTCAGACATATCGAAACGAATCATTGCATCTTCTGAGCCAAACATTTGCTTAGCCAGTTGCTTAGCTAACTCAGTTTTACCGACACCAGTTGGACCAACGAAGAGGAATGAACCAATTGGACGGCCTGACTTGTTGAAACCGATTCGGTTACGACGAATGGCACGAGCTACTTTTTCAACAGCCTTGTCTTGGCCGATAACGTGAGCCTTTAAATCAGCAGCTAGATTTTGCAGTTGGTTTTCTTCTTGCTTTTGAATATCACCAACAGGAATGCCTGTTTTTTCTTCTACGATCTTGTCCATGATCTTATCAGTAATAACAGGGGACTTGTCAGGATCTACCTTTTGATCTTTAACCTTTTCATATTTTTCAATTTGATCACGGTAGTAGGCTGCTTTTTCGTAATCTTCGTTTTTTAAGGCTTCTTCCTTCAATTGCTCTGCGGCATTAATTCTTTCTTGCATTTTATCCTTATCAATATAAGGAATGGTTAAGTTCATTCTAGAACCTGCTTCATCAAGAAGGTCAATAGCCTTGTCTGGTAAAAATCTATCTTGAATATAACGTGCTGAAAGTTTTGCGGCAGCTTCAATGGCTTCATCAGTGTAGTGAACATGGTGATAGTCTTCGTAGCGTTTTTGAATACCTTTTAAGATGCGAATTGTTTCGTCAATTGAAGGTTCTTTAACTTCAACTGGTTGAAAACGTCTAGCTAAAGCAGAGTCTTTTTCAATATCGCGGTATTCTTTGATGGTAGTAGCACCAACTAATTGCAATTCGCCACGAGCCAAAGCTGGCTTAATAATGTTACCGGCATCCATGCCACCTTCAGCATTACCGGCACCAACGATTTCGTGAATTTCATCAATAAAAAGAATGATATCGTCGTTTTGTTGTAATTCTTTAATTAATTGTTCCATTCTTTGTTCAAATTGACCACGAATACCGGTACCTTGAACAAGTGAAACAACATTTAATGAAATAATTCGTTTGTTCTGCAATTTTGCTGGTACTGATCCATCTACGATTTCTTGAGCTAAGCCTTCGACAACGGCAGTCTTACCAACACCTGCTTCACCGATTAAAACAGGGTTGTTCTTAGTTCTTCTATTTAAAATTTCGATAACCCGAGCAATTTCTTTATCACGACCGATTACTGGGTCAATTTTGCCTTTTTTAGCAAGGGCAGTTAAGTCTGTTCCGTATTGGTCAAGTAGGCTTCTGCCGTTTTGACCACCATTACCAGCGCCTCCCCCCATTTGCATTCTAGGATCGTTATTTCTCATTTCATTATTATTGTTTGCGGCATTGTTGTTATTTCCGTTTAATGCGTTGAATAAATCATCAAAGTCGCCAAAAAATTCATTATTATTCATTTTTCCTTGATTTCCTTGTTGATTTTTTAATTCTTGATAACAGTGTTGACATAAATCTATTTCGCGGCTTTGGCCATTAACCTTAGTGAAAAGGTGAATAGAAGCGGGCCGCTCATGACAATTTTGGCAAAGCAAAATATAGTACCGCCTTTCTTTTCAACTGTACCAAAATTATATTATTAGCACTCTTGGTAGTCAAGTGCTAAGACTCAAACACTTATTTTTTGTAAGAAATGCTTTTGTTACCGCAAACAAAATATTAATATTTTTGAAAATTGAATATAAATAGTAGAATTAATAGTGGAAAAATTATAAAATTTTAAAAGAGTGGTGATATTTTTGGATTATCAGAAAATTCTAGATCAATTAGTCTCAGGTGAGATAAAAGAGTATAAAGTTGAGCCAAAAGATGCGTTTGATCTTCAAAAGACTATTAGAAATTATGGAAAAAGACAATATATTACCGGTAGGGCAGAAAGAGGCGGCGCGATTGTGTATACCGCTACGAATACCGATGAATAAATAATGTAAACTGTTACATTGCAGTTGTCTAATCTGTAAAAACATGATAATCTAATACTCGAATGGGTATTTATTACCAGTTTAATTTTTCAATTTAAAGGAGATATTTATAATGGAAAAACGCGATTTTCATATCATTGCAGAAACAGGTATTCATGCACGTCCAGCTACTCTTTTAGTACAAGCTGCTTCAAAGTTTGGCTCAGATGTTAACTTGGAATACAACGGTAAGTCAGTAAACTTGAAGTCAATCATGGGTGTTATGTCACTTGGTGTTGGTCAAAATGCTGATGTTACTATCACTGCTGAAGGTGATGACGAAAAGGACGCATTGGACGCAATTGCCGACACTATGAAAAAAGAAGGTTTAGCTGAATAATGACCAAGACTTTAAAAGGAATTGCTGCAAGTGATGGTATCGCTATTGCTCCAGCATATCTTCTTGTGGAGCCTGATCTTTCATTCTCTAAATCTTCAATTGCTGATGTTGAAGCTGAAGTAGCTCGTTACAACGATGCAATTAAGACTTCAACTGCTGAAGTTGAAAAGATTCATGATATTGCTAAAGAAAGCTTGGGCGATGAAGAAGCTCAAGTTTTTGAAGCACACTTAATGATTTTAAATGACCCAGAATTTACTGGTGCCATTGAGAATGAAATTAAGGATTCAAAGATCAACGCAGAAGCTGCTCTTGATGAGACTGCTAAGAAGTTTATTGCTATTTTTGAAGGGATGACAGATAATCCTTACATGCAAGAACGTGCTGCTGACGTACGTGATGTTTCAAAGCGTATTATGGCTCACCTTCTTGGTAAGGAATTACCAAATCCTGCTTCAATCGATCATGAAGTAATTGTTGTAGCTCACGACTTAACTCCAAGTGACACTGCTCAACTTAACAAAAAGTATGTTAAGGGTTTTGTTACTGATATTGGTGGTCGTACAGCACACTCAGCAATTATGGCTCGTTCACTTGAATTGCCAGCTGTTGTTGGTACTGACTCAATTACTAAGGATGTTAAGAACGGCGATATGTTAATTGCTGATGGTCTTGACGGGGATGCAATTATTGATCCAAGTGACGCTCAAGTAGCTGATTACAAGCAAAAGAGTGAAGCATTCCTTAAGCAAAAGGCAGAATGGGCTAAGCTTAAGAATGAACCATCAGTTACTGCAGATGGCAAGAAATTTATCATTGCTGCTAACATTGGTACACCTAATGATATGCCAGGTGTAAAGGATAATGGTGCGGAAGCCATTGGTTTGTACAGAACAGAGTTCTTGTACATGGACTCTAGTGACTTTCCAACTGAAGAAGCTCAATTTGATGCCTACAAGGAAGTTATTGAAGGTATGAATGGTAAACAAACCATTATCAGAACCTGTGATATCGGTGGTGACAAGCACCTTGATTACTGGGATCTTCCAGAAGAAATGAACCCATTCTTAGGTGTTCGTGCTATCCGTCTTTCTATGCAATACAAGGATATCTTTAGAACTCAATTAAGAGCTTTACTTCGTGCATCTGCATACGGTCCATTAGGAATTATGTTCCCAATGATCGGTACTTTAGCAGAATTACGTGAAGCTAAGCAAATTTTAGCTGAAGAAAAAGATAAGCTCGCTAAAGAAGGCGTTAAGATTGGTGATGACTTGCAAGTCGGTATGATGATTGAAGTACCTGCTGCAGCCGTTTTAGCTGATCAATTTGCAAAGGAAGTTGACTTCTTCTCAATTGGTACTAATGACTTAATTCAATATACTATGGCTGCTGACCGTGGTAATGATAATGTGTCATACTTGTACCAACCATATAACCCATCAGTACTTCGTTTGATTAAGCACACTATTGATGGTGCTCATGAAAACGGTATTTGGTGTGGTATGTGTGGTGAAGCTGCTGGTGATAACACTATGTTCCCAATCTTACTTTCAATGGGACTTGATGAATACTCAATGAGTGCAACTTCAATCTTACGTATCAGAAGCTTAATGAAGAAATTGAACACTGCTGACATTAAGGAATTAGCTAACGAAGCTTGTTATGTATCAGAAACTGCTGAAGACAACGAAAAATTAGTTAATAATTTAATGAAAAAATTGAACAAGTAGTTTTAATTTGCAAAAAGAGACTGTGATGTCTCTTTTTTTATTTTTAATAATTTTAAACAAAATGAACGAAATCTTCACAAATAATTCACGTTTTATCTTTAGTATTAAGTAAATAGCAGAGGTAAACGATAAATTAAGCACTTACGAAAAAGAAGCTTATATGGTATACTAGCTATGAGTAAAGAAACGTATACAAATATTTGTTCTGAGGAGCGTGATTTTTATGGTAGATTTATATGTCTCTCCTAGTTGTACTTCATGTCGCAAGGCAAGAGCGTGGCTTGAAAAACATAATATTCCATTCAAGGAAAGAAACATTTTTTCTGAACCATTGACTAAAAAAGAATTATTAAAGATCTTGCGGATGACTGAAAATGGTACTGAGGAAATCATTTCTACCCGCTCAAGAACTTTTCAACAATTGCGAATCAATTTAGATGATTTATCAATTGATCAGTTACTTGATTTAGTAGAAAAGAATCCTAGCTTGTTAAGAAGACCAATCATTATGGATGATCGTCGACTTCAAGTTGGTTACAATGAAGATGAAATTCGTCGATTCTTGCCACGAAAAGTTCGTCGGTTGGAATTGGCTGAAGCACAAAAGATTGCAGATTTATAAAATGATTGAAAAGTGTTAGTTAAGGCTTTTGTTGAGACTAACACTTTTATTTTAAACGAAAAATACGCTACAATAGATATATTAATTCATGGAGGTGAGATCCTGTGCAGGTAGATCATATTGATAAGAATACTATCAGAGTTCGAATTGATAAAGCTGAATTGGCTCGTCGTGGGATGGGAATGCTTGATTTATTAGGTAATAGACAAAAGATTCAAGACTTCTTCTATAAAATTCTTGATGAGGTCGATGAAGACCATGAATTTGCCAATGGTGATCCAGTATCATTTCAAGTAATGCCTAATAATGGGGGATTAGATTTGATGATCACCAAAGTTAAGCCGGACGATGCCCAGAATTTAAGGAAACTAATGGGTGATAGCTTTCCTAAGGATGAGCAATCATCAACGAATTCGGATGATTCAAAAAGTTTCTTTGATTTAGATGAGGAGAGTATGAATTCAAATTCGGCTCCTCAAGGACCAGCTACTCACAACTTTTTTAACCAAGATGATAAAAACAATGAGCCAACTGATTGGAGATCGCGCAAGACTCAGGCTTACTATTTTGATGATTTAGGTAGTCTAATTGAATTAGCTGATAACCTTAAGGCAAATGATTTAGCTTCTAGCTTGTATTACTTGCATGGACAATATTTCTTAAATTTGGCATTTCTTGATGAAGAATATGAGGAGCTTAAACCAGCAGATGCGTGGACAATAGCCAACGAATTTGGTTTTAAGGTCGATAGTGATAAGATGCGTGTAGTTGAAGAAACAGGCAAATGCTTATTGATGCAAAATGCTTTAGGCCAGATTCGACATTACTTTTTAAAAGCAGCTAATTATTAAGATTCTTTAAAGAAAAAGAGACGGGACAAAATTCCGTCTCTTTTTTACGTAATAAAACATGGGTGAGAAAAATGTATGCAGCCATGTTAAATAAGAAATTAGTCCTTGCAGTTGACGAAGCATGTTTAGTTAATGCAAGGCAAAAGAAATTGAATCGTGATAATTATCACTGTCCACATTGCAATAAAAAAGTAATTTTGGTTATGTCGGAGCAAAAAGCAGCCTTTTTTAAGCATCTTGTGAAGTACAGTAACTTAATGGGTGAAAAAGAGGAGCATCACCAATCGAAAATGCTGTTGAAGTCAGCTTTGACGGCAGCTGGTTTTCCGGCAGAAGTTGAGATTCCATTAGCTGAAGGACAATTGCGTGCAGATGTCTTAGCAACTGCTAAGTTAGCGTTTGAAGTTCAATGTGCGCCGTTGAGTCAACAAGAATTTAACCATCGGCATCAGCTTTATCAAAAAATTGGTGTAAAAGATATTTGGATTGTGGGACAGCGACACTATTTGAAACGGCGATTGAAACGCACACAGTTGATTTTCTTTCGACAAAATAAAGCTTGGGGGAATTACTATTTAGAAATTAATCCACAGAGAAATCGTTTTTGCTTAAAATATAATGTTTTAGAAGAACCGGTAGCTAATAAATTGGTTTATCAAAGTAAATCATTTGTCCTTGATGAATTGGGGATAAAAGATTTTTGGCGCTTTAAGCCATTCAAAAAAGAATATTCTTTGAACATTGCAACTCAAAGAAAATATTTACGCCAGCAAATTATGCAAAAAACAAAGTTAGGATTGAAAATAGGAGAGATGCTTTATGAACGCAAATTAACTCTTGATGATTTACCTGATAAAGTTTTTGCTACTTGGCGTAACCCAGGTGAAAGAGATCGGGTTAGTGATTTTTTGCAAAAATAAAACGCCTTTAGATAAGGCGTAAATGATGCTCCGCAGGTAAATAGTCTGAAAAACACTTTTGACAATCTGGAAGCATTAGATTAACTAAATCCTGTTGATTGATTGGTCCCTCTAGCAATACTCCATTTTGCTCGTTGTCTTCGTTAAAGATAACGGTGGTAGGAGTAGCTTTAATATTCCATTGGTTGGCTAGTTTTTGATCTTCTTCAATAGAAGTACGCAGGTAATCAGTTTGTTTGATTGCCTGAATATCCGCATCCTTGATATGTAATTTGTTTGCGATCCGCTTAAGCAGCTCAGGTGTATAAGCTGAAGCATCTTTGCTCAAGTTTTTTTGTAATTCATACAGGTATTGACGGGCTTTTTTGTTGCCATAGACCAGCCTAATCGCGTGGTAATTTTCTAATGCTTCATAAGTTGCTCTAGAAAAATTACTAATATCAGGCAACTTCTGGTCATCTTTGCGTCGGCGAATCGCATCATCATTGATTAAACAAACATTTGCAATGGGAATATAGTGATAACAAACGTCGACCCCTAATTCATCAACGGTTTTACGAATCTGTTTTTCAGTGTTATAACAATAAATCCCTATTGGATTGATGAATAGAAAAATCTCAAACATAATCTCGACCTCTTTGGTGATTTACTATTAGTTACTTTAGCAAGAAAAAAAATAAGTGACAAAAAATATGCCTTATTTTCTATATACTATTTTTGGTGAGCGCTTGCACGAGCTATTTTGCTTTGATTAGTGTTAGCAGCCGTTTGTTCAAAGTCATATTCTTGTTCAAGTTTAGTTAATACTGTTTGAATTAAAGCAGGATTAGTATTTTCGATTTCTAATTCAAAATCTTGATAGTTATCTGGATAAGACGTAGCATCTAGAGTTAATTCACAGTTTTGTGGCCCGTTCATCAAAATTCTGCGGGTTTTGCTCCAGGTGAAAAGACGTAGCTTTTTTTGGTCATTGGCAAAATGATTATCTAGATATGCGCCAATATTACCAGTGAATTTAAAATGCTTTTTTGCTACTAATTTTTTAGCTTGAGCGTGAGTTAATTCATCATTAATTTCAATTACTTCATGGAAATTCTTTTGTACAGGATTAGGATCCGGTACCTTCATTGTTTGCTCTGCGTGAGTAGCATAGATTCGAATACGCAAGCTAATTTGATGATTTTTTAATAAATCATCTGCTGTATCAAAATAATAATTTTCTTGGGTAAAGTCACTTTTGATTGGAAAAGCGGCAGTGATCTGATCATAAACGCTTTTATTTAAAAGAATTTTTGCTTCAATTTCTCGATTTTTACTCATCTGTTTTTCCTCCGAACTGTTTAACTTAATTATATGGTAAAATGAGTTTGTTTGCTTAAGAAAGGAATGTTTTCTCATGGAATTAGATTGGGATAACTTCTTGTGGCCTTATAACGAAGCTGTTCGCGAGTTAAAGGTTAAATTTCGTTCCCTTAGACAAGGCTTTTTAACTAAGGGAGAACATTCACCTATTGAATTTGTAATTGGCCGGGTAAAGACAGTTGATTCTATCAAGGAAAAAATGAAACGGCGAGTAATTAGTCCTGATGTCATTGAGACTGATATGCAAGATATTGCAGGGATTAGGATTGTTACTCAATTTGTAGACGATATTTATAAGGTAGTAGATTTGATTCATGCTCGAGATGATATGGAAGTTGTTGAGGAGCGTGATTATATTCAAAATGCTAAGCCGAGTGGATATCGGTCATACCACATGGTGATTAACTATACGGTTTACTTACCAGAAGGTCCGAAAAAATTAATTGCGGAAGTTCAGATTAGAACTATGGCAATGAACTTTTGGGCTACTGTCGAGCATACTTTAAATTACAAATATCAAGGTGTCTATCCTGATGACATTTCAGCTAGATTAAAATCAACGGCTGAAGCCGCTTATAGACTAGACGAAGAAATGTCGTCAATTAAGGATGAGGTCCAAGAAGCTCAGAAAATTTTTACCAAAAATAAGGGCAAAGAAAAATTATGAAAGTAACAATAGCGCATAATAACTATGATGAAACGTTAAAGACAGTTGCGCAGCTTAAGAAGCTGCTTCAGGAAAAAGGTTTTATCTTTGATGCTAGATATCCTGATGTAGTGATCACTGTTGGCGGTGATGGCACCCTCATCAATGCCTTCCACCGCTATGAAAATCAAGTAGATTCTGTGCGCTTTATTGGGATTCATACTGGCCACTTAGGTTTTTATACTGATTGGCGTAACTATGATATTGAAAAAATGGTTGATGCTTTAGCAGTAACCAAGGGTGAACCAGCGAAGTATCCTTTACTAGAAATAAAGATGCTTACTGAATCAGGTGAAACTCATTACCATTTAGCCGTCAATGAATCAGCGGTTAAAAGAGTTTCACATACATTAGAGGCCGATGTGTACATTAATGATCAATTATTTGAAAACTTTCGAGGCGATGGTCTTTGCGTTTCAACACCAACAGGTTCGACTGCTTATGGCAAATCACTAGGTGGTGCAGTAATTCATCCCCGGCTAAAAGCGTTGCAAATGACTGAAATTGCCTCAATTAATAATCGAGTTTTTAGAACTTTGTCATCACCAATTGTGATTGCGCCTGATCAATGGATTTCGATTGTTCCTAATGCAGATCATTTTGTGATGACAGTTGATGGAGCAAGAATTGATGTACGTAATGCTAAGAAGATTGAATATCGAATTTCGCGGCATTCGATTCAGTTTGATCAATTTGGCCACCATCATTTTTGGTCACGCGTACAAAATGCGTTTATTGGAGATAATGAAAAAAATGACTAGTTTATTTAAACTAATTGTGCAAGAAAGAGACCCCAAAAAGCTGGGTCCTTTTTTGTTAAAAAATGGTTTTTCGCATCAAGCGTTAAACAATGCTAAACACCATCATGGCATGATTTTAGTAAATCATAAAAGAAGATATACTAGCTTTAATTTGCGTGCTGGGGATGAAGTGATTTTTATCAGTGGTGAAGAAAAGAAAAATGATTTTTTAAAGCCATCGAATAATCCAGTATCAATTGTGTTGGAGAATAAAAATTATCTTGTAGTTAACAAACCTGCAGGTGTGTTGTCAATTCCCTCACGCTATGAAGATGATGATGCGGTGGTCAATCGATTGTTGGGTTATTTTGCCCAAAAAGGACAGAAAAATTTGAAGCCGCATGTTATCACTAGATTAGATCGAGATACATCTGGTTTAGTATTGGTGGGGAAAAATGCAATTTCCCATGCTCATTTTAGTAAAATTGGCAAGGAGAAATTTGTCAAAAAATATCATGCAATTGTACATGGCAATTTTGCTCCGAATGAGTTAACTGGTTTAATTGATCAACCGATTGGCAAAAAGGGTAGTGGAGTTAAACGTGCGGTAGTGGCAGATGGAAAGGACGCTCAAACCGCGTATCGCGTCCTAGATCAGGTTACAGGTGCTAGCTTGGTAGAGTTACGCTTGCTTACCGGTAGAACCCATCAGATCCGTGTTCACATGGCTTATCTGGGACACCCCTTATATGGTGATCCTTTATATGGAATTCAAGATGGGTTTTCACGCCAAGCCTTAAATTGCTTTTATTTAAATTTTCCGGATCCATTTAGCCAGCAAAAATGTAAAACAATTGAGTTGAATGATCCAAAAGATATGCAAGAACTGTGGCAGAAACTAATTAATAAAGAATTCTAAAGTTATTAGCTAAAACTTCTAAAAAACTTGCACCTAGTAACCGCTTTCTTTAGAATTAAAGTGTAATGTTAAAAACTATACTTATACAGAAAAGAGGATATCTTTATGTACTATTCCAATGGTAATTATGAGGCTTTTGCCGATGCCAAAAAGCCCGCAGGCGTAGATAAAAAATCTGCTTATATTATTGGTAGTGGCTTAGCCGGTCTTTCTGCAGCTGTCTTTTTAGTTCGTGATGCACAAATGAAGGGTGAAAATATTCATATCTTAGAAGAGCTACCCGTAGCTGGTGGTTCACTTGATGGTGCTAAGCGTCCTAATGCAGGTTTCGTGGTTCGGGGCGGCCGCGAAATGGAGAACCACTTTGAATGTTTGTGGGATATGTACAGATCGATTCCAAGTTTGGAAATCCCTGGCGCATCATACTTAGATGAATATTATTGGCTTGATAAAGAAGATCCTAACTCATCCAATTGCCGTCTAATTTATAATCGCGGTGATCGCTTACCAAGTGATGGTCAATATGGTCTAGGTAAGTGCGCTAATGAAATCGTGAAGTTAATCATGACACCGGAAAAGGAACTCCAAGGTGAAACAATTGAGGAATTCTTCTGTGATGACTTCTTTAAGACTAATTTCTGGACATACTGGGCAACAATGTTTGCCTTTGAAAAATGGCACTCAGCAGCCGAAATGCGGCGTTATGCAATGCGTTTTATTCACCATATTGATGGCTTGCCTGACTTTACCGCATTGAAGTTTAACAAGTATAACCAATATGAGTCCATGGTTAAGCCACTTTTGGCATATTTAAAAGATCACGGTGTTCAATTTGAATATGATTGTCACGTTGATAACGTGGTTGTTGATCATGAGGGCAAGCGAAAGGTTGCCAAGAAGATCGTGATGACCAAGAATGGTGAGCAAAGTGATATTGATTTAACCCCAGATGATATTGTCTTTGTGACTAACGGTTCAATCACTGAAAGCTCTACTTATGGTGATCAAAATACCCCAGCACCAATTACTCACGACAAGGGCTCTTCATGGAAATTATGGGAAAATTTGGCTAAACAAGATCCTGACTTTGGTCATCCAGATGTCTTCTGTGAAAACTTGCCAGAGCGTAGTTGGTTCGTATCAGCTACAGCTACCTTGGAAAACAAGAAAATAGCTCCATACTTTGAACGCTTGACTAAGCGCAGCCTTTACGATGGTAAAGTTAATACTGGTGGAATTATCACTGTTGTTGACTCAAATTGGGAACTTAGCTTTACCATTCACCGTCAACCTCACTTTAAGAGCCAGAATCCAGATCAAATCGTTGTTTGGATTTATGCTTTGTATTCTGATACTGAGGGTAATTACATCAAGAAGAGAGTCGTTGACTGTACTGGTAAAGAAATTGCCGAGGAAATGCTCTATCACTTAGGCGTGCCAGAGAGTCAAATCAGCGAATTGGCTAGTGAAGAAAATATGAATACCGTACCAGTTTACATGCCATATATCACTAGTTACTTTATGCCTCGTCATGATGGGGACCGTCCAGATGTTGTTCCAGAAGGATCAGTTAATATTGCCTTTATTGGCAATTTTGCCGAATCACCAACTAGAGACACTGTCTTTACCACCGAATATTCTGTTAGAACTGCCATGGAAGCTGTTTATACATTGCTTAACGTTGACCGTGGTGTACCTGAAGTATTTGACTCAATTTATGATATTCGTCAATTGCTTCGTGCGATGTACTACATGTCTGACAAGAAGAAATTAGTTGATCAAGAGATGCCATTACCTGAGAAGTTAGCTCTCAAAACAGGGATGAAGAAAATCAAGAGAACTTGGGTCGAAGAACTGTTAGAAGAAGCTAACTTAGTTTAAATATGCTAGGCATAATAAAAAAGCTTGAGTAAATTCAAGCTTTTTTTGTACGCTTTTTGATTGCTCTCAGACTAAGCAAAATAGCTACTGCAATTAAAGCGATGACAACGAATGAGATTACAACTTTAATCAATCGTGGTCCGTCTAAGTGCAAGATTGAATCGCCACCATAAGCATATAAGTAAGCGAAGGGGATGACACCGATAATGATTGGTATTAGCTGTTTTTTACGTTGCCCCTTATTAATCATAATGTTGACATAGCTAACTGTCGCACTCGGAATAAATGGAATCATATATCCAATAATTAATCCAAGCATTGGTGATTTTAATCCAGTCAATAACTTATAAACTTTACTGTTAGACATCTTTTTCATGTCATAGAGTTTTTGCAAAAGTTCCATTAAAATTATTTGGCCTAAAATGTCACTGATCCAATTAACAATAAATCCCCAGGCAGGGCCATAAAGGATTCCGTTGAGAACACAAAAGATTCCGTTGGATAAGCCAGGAATTGCTACACAGATCGCATTAAGTAAAAATAAAAAGGCTAAGTCTTCAATACCATGGCTACGGACCATGTTAACGAGTACTTCTTCATTATGGTGATCAAAATGAAGTAATAAATTCAATTCAGGACGGTAATTTAAATAGAGTTTATACAGAAGTAGTAACCCTAATATCCCGCCAAGAATGAAAAGTAATATTCGAATTATTTTTCTTTTCACTTTGTCACCTTCTTATATTTTGTTTCATTTATTTCTATTTTACTTTAAGTTGTAGGAATAAAAAAGCCATGACGTTCTATTGCGCCATGACTTTGGTACTAATGTTAATTACTATTTGGTGAAAAGAACGCGAGTGCCTTCTGGTACGGAAATTTCTTTTTGAATAGGAGTTAGGCTACCAGTACCAGCGTTTCTTGTGTAAAGAGTAGCATTATCTGTATTTTGATTAGCGACAACGACGTAGCGCTGATCTTTATCCCAATTAAAATCACGAGGGAAGTCACCAAAAGTGGATACACGTTGAACCAGGCTCAAAGTATGATCGTCGTTAACTTTGAAGACAGCAATTGAATTATGTCCCCTGTTGGAAGTGTAAACATATTTGCCATCTTGACTAATATATAAGGCAGCAGCTCCGTTATGGTCAGTAAAATCAGCAGGAATTGTCTTATAAGTAGCAATATTTTCAAAGTCCCAAGTGTCTTCGTTAAATTTAACGACATTGATTTGACTAGAAAGTTCACCGACAACGTAGAAGTAATTGCCATCTTTACTGAAGACGATATGACGTGTACCAAAGCCAGTTTCGCACTTATATTGAGCAATGTGTTTTAATTGATCATTTTCTAATCTATAAAAATCAACGGTATCATTGCCTAGATCACAACTAACCAAGTTACCAGCTGGGGTTTCATCAAAGAAGTGAGGGTGAGGACCGTCAACTTGTTCAGGACGCGGACCCAACGTTTCAACTTTGTGAGTTATAGTATCAACTAGATCGAGCTTGCCACTGTCGTTGTAGCGGAAAACGGACAAGACAGCAGTATGATAGTTAGCAGTGTAAATCAACTTTTTGGTGCGGTTAATTCCTACATAAGCTGGCGAAGAGCCTGGAGTTAAATAGTGGTCAACTTCGTTTGCGCCTTGATCACTTAATTGAAAGACGCTGATTCCACCTTTATCGCCAGCGTTATTAACAGTAAAAATTAAATTACCATCTTTTCGGAAATAAGTTGGACCACCAACGCTAATAATATTCTCAGCTTTGCCTAAACGGGCATCATTTGCTGCACCGGTAATAGGTAATTCATAAATCCCTTTGGAAGTTTTTTTGGTGTAACCTCCGATTAAAACCTTCATATATGTGGGCCTCCATCTCTAAATAAAAATAAGTCTAAAATAAAGTATAGCATGAAAGCGGATTAGACGCTTAAAAACACGATTTCCTGTTGAGCAAAAAATAATCGCCGATTTTGGGCTGCTTAAGTTTTTAAGCAGCTTTTCTTATGCTAAAATTATTTTTAAGGAGAGATTATATTATGAAATGGATTGCAAATATTAAAAAAATTGGTAAAAAGGCCGTCGATAATAAAGATGGCATGGTAATTTTATTTGGCGAGGGTGCTAATAAGGATTTGGAAGACGTTTCTGTCATTCAAAAATTCAGTACTGAGACGCCAGTTAGTGGTTTTGTTTTTAAAAAAGGCGATACAATCACTGTTGATGGTCAAACCTATGTTGCAAACTATGTTGGTCCGATGGTAGAGAGCAACATGAAGGCATTGGGACACGCAACCTTGTTCTTTAACCGTCCCGTTTCTAAGACGCCACTTGCTAATGCGATCTACTTTGATCCGGATATTGATCAACCATTACCTAATTTTAAGGTTGATGATGATATTGTTTATGAACACATTTAAAAATTAGGATGAATAGATGGAAAATAACCAACATAGGGGTGGAACTGTTTTTAAAAAATGGTTCTTAGATAATCGTTTTAGTATTGTTTTATTAAACGTCCTGCTATTCTTTTTAATTATTTGGGTCTTTAATAAAGTATCTTTTGTATTGAATCCTGCCTGGATCTTCTTTAGTGCAATTTTACCGCCATTATTATTAGCGGTAATTCAGTACTATATCATGAATCCGGTTGTTGATTGGTGTGAAAGAAAATTTAAGATTCCGCGAGTGGTGACAATTATAGTTTTATTCTTACTAGTAGTTGTCGCATTAATTTGGATTATTAATATCTTGGTTCCAATTGCACAGAATCAGATTAATTCATTGATAAAGAACTGGCCTCATATTTGGAATGATGCGGTTAATGCAACACAAAATGCGTTGCAAGATCCGCGTTTACATTCATTTAAAGGCAGTATCAAAGGCATGATTGATAATACGCAGAAGACCTTATTTAAATCTGGACAAAGTACCATCAATGCAACTATCGGCAATATTTCATCTGCCGTCAGCATTATTACAATGGTGGCTATGACTTTGTTAACTGCACCGTTTATTTTATTCTTCATGTTAAAAGATGGTCATCAACTGCGGCCATATATTACCAAGTTTGCACCTGAAAAGTGGCAACCTAGTTTTAGCAAATTATTATATGATATTAACTATGCTGTTGCTTCATATGTCCGTGGTCAAATTACTGTTGCCTTTTGGGTAGGTGTGATGTTCTCATTGGGTTACATTCTAATTGGTTTACCATATGGCGTGGCTTTGGCAATTTTAGCTGGGTTTATGAACTTAATCCCATACTTTGGTACACCATTAGCAATGATTCCTGTAATTGTAATTTCAATTATGACTTCAGGTTCAATGTTAATTAAGGTCTTAATTGTTTTTGCTATTGAACAAACAATTGAATCAAGAATTCTTAGCCCATGGGTAATGGGGAATAAAATGGAAATGCACCCAATTACAACAATTTTACTCTTGATTGGTGCTAGTGCCGTCTGGGGCTTATGGGGTGTAGTTTTCGGTATTCCAATTTATGCGATCTTGAAGATTATTGTGTCTCGCGTGTACAATTATTATCGAAGAGAGTCTAAACTCTTTGAAGAGAATGCTGTTTCTTCGACCACGGGGGATGCAGATCATGACGAAAGCGAATAAATACTAGATAGTTTTAAAGCGTGGCTTAAAAGCTACGCTTTTTTTAATAAGGAGTTTTTTGAATGACTAATCATGTAGTTTTGTATGAACCATTGATGCCAGCTAATACTGGTAATATTGCTCGTACTTGTGCGGGGACTAACACTGTCCTTGATTTGATTGAACCACTTGGTTTTCAAATCGATAATAAAAAAATGAAGCGAGCAGGTCTTGATTATTGGGACAAGGTCGATGTACGCAGACATGATGACTTGAATGCCTTTTTGAAGACCTTAGGGCCTAATGATGAGATGTATTTAATTTCTAAATTCTCATCAAAAAATTATGCACAAGTCGATTATACTGATCCTAACAAGAATTATTACTTTGTTTTTGGTAAAGAAACAACTGGTTTGCCAGAAACTTTTATGCGTGAATACTATGACCGTAATTTACGTATCCCAATGTCTGATAACATTCGGTGCTATAACTTGTCTAATTCTGTAGCAATGGTTTTGCTAGAAGCTTTACGCCAGCAAGGTTTTCCTAATATGGAAACAACCCATCATTATGAAAATGACAAGTTAAAAGATGACTATGATCGTCCTGAAAGATATGAACGTAATCTAGGGGAGAATAAATAATGGATTTTGAGAAACAGACAGATATTATCGTACAGGCATTTCATTATGATTTAGTTGATGAAGATACCAAACCAATTAGTGACGTTAGACCAGGAATTAGAAAATTAGATGTTAGCGGTGACGATGAGCATTCAGAAGAAAATGGTAGTTACTATGATGTTGCTATTCAATATGATGTAATTCCTGCACCAGCTATGTTTGAAGCAAGCGGCTTGATTCATCAAATCGTGCAATTAAAAGATTACCATGGTGATGGCTCTGACATTAGTAATTCAGATTGGCAGTTACTAACTCGACCATTAGTTGAGCAACTTGAGACCTTGATCTATGAAACAACCCAATTAACTTTGGGTCAGCCGGTTAACTTGAACTTCAAGGCTGAATTCGATAATTAATCAGGTGAGTACATGCCTGCAAAAAAGAAACAAAGAAAGGCCAAAAAGAGCTACAATAAGCGAAAAGCAAACAAAAAGCAAAGTCTTAATTGGAGTATTTGTGGTTTAGTCTTGATTTTAATAGCGGGGCTAGCTTTTGTCCGTTTCGGTATTTTGGGTAAGCAAATTGCAAATTTGATTCGAATGTTCTTCGGGGATTCCTATTTGTTTGCGGCAGGTTTACTGGGACTTTTTGGCCTAGTAAATTTAATCTATAATCAACCGATTCACTTAACAATTAAGCGTAGCTTGGGGTTAGCAATCGCTTTTTTGGGAATTCTGTTAATTCAATGTAACTTGTATTTTGAACATGAATTAGTTAACAGTAATTTCCTGAATTCTTTTTGGCATGCAATGGCCGCGGAGTTTGGTCGTGCTGGAGTCACTGAGAGCATTGGTGGTGGGTTAATTGGTTCATTAGCTTATCAACTTTTTTATCCACTACTAGGGCAAATCGGTGTCCGTGTTTTTGCTATTTTATTGCTGCCAATTGGAATTTTGATGTTTTTTGATGTTAAATTTAGAACAATTATCGAAAAATTCCAGACAGTTAGTCAATTATTCATCAAAAAGAATAAAGAAGCTGGGGTAAAGGTCAAAGATAAATATAATGACGTTTTGGAAAAGCGGCGTCAGAAAAAAGAGGAACAAGACGAAGATTTAGTTGATGACGATAAACCAATTTTTCCTAATGTAGCAGACTTTGACCCTGCCGATCCAACTGATGACGATGTAACGCCGACGGCTGAAGACGTAGAAGTTGAGCCAGAGACCACACCTGATCCAGAACCGCAAATTCAAATTGCACCACAACATGATGACGGGGTAAAGGAACTACCTAAGTCACATTCTTTTGCGGAAGATGATCAAAAGTTAAAGCAGGAATTAGCCGATGTCGATCATGGTGAACTAAAAACTGATGCGCCAGTCAATAAAGCTTATAAGATGCCACCTTTAAGCTTACTTGATCCAATTAAATCGACTGATCAGAGTACTGACCGTGATTTAATTAAGAAAAATACCCAAGTTTTGCAATCAACGTTTAAGAGTTTTGGCGTTAAGGTGATTATTAAAAAAGCTATTTTAGGACCAACTATTACGCGTTATGAAGTCCAGCCAGCTGTTGGCGTTAAGGTAAGTCGAATTGTAAACTTAGCGGATGATTTGGCTTTGGCGCTTGCGGCTAAAGATATTCGAATTGAAGCACCAATTCCTGGTAAGCCCTTTATCGGAATTGAGGTACCTAACCGAGCAACGTCTGTTGTTTCATTCAAAGACGTGATGGAACATCAAGATAATAAAGCCAAAAGCGATCCGATGGATGTACCATTGGGTAAAGATGTAACTGGAAGCATTATTTCTGCCAACTTAGCTAAGATGCCACACCTATTGATTGCTGGTTCAACTGGTTCTGGTAAGTCCGTAGCGATTAATACAATTTTAGCCAGTATTTTAATGAAGGCGCGGCCTGAAGAAGTTAAATTAGTTTTAATTGACCCAAAGATGGTCGAACTTTCAGTTTATAATGGTGTGCCGCATTTATTGATCCCTGTGGTGACCGATGCTAAGCTAGCCGCAAATGCACTGCGCAAAGTTGTTAAAGAAATGGAGCGCAGATATAAGCTATTTGCGGCTGGTGGCGTGCGAAACATGAGTGAATATAATCAAAAAGTTGCTGAAAACAATCGTGATAAAACTAAACCAGTGATGAAGCCGTTACCTTATATTCTAGTTGTAGTTGATGAACTTAGTGATTTGATGATGGTTGGTGGTCACGATGTTGAAGGCGCGATTGTTCGTTTAGGACAAATGGCACGTGCTGCCGGAATTCATATGATTTTGGCAACTCAGCGTCCAAGTGTTGATGTTATTACCGGTTTGATTAAAGCAAATGTACCATCGAGAATTTCCTTTGCTGTATCAAGTGGAGTGGATTCAAGGACTATTTTGGATCAAACAGGTGCAGAAAAATTACTTGGTCGTGGTGATATGCTTTATATGCCAATTGGGGCATCTAAACCTGAACGTGTTCAAGGTGCTTATATTGCTAGTGATGAAGTTGAACGCGTAATTGAATGGGTTAAGAAGCAACAAGAGGTTAGTTATGATGAGACAATGATTCCTAAAAAAGGTGAAAATTCATCAAATGCTGATAGTAAAGATGATGAGCCAGCAGATGAATTCTATGAGCAAGCTGTTGATTTAGTACGACGTCAACAGACGGCTAGCGTGTCAATGTTGCAGCGTAGGTTTAGAATTGGTTATAATCGTGCTGCTAGAATTGTTGATGAAATGGAAGCTAAAGGGATTGTTGGTCCATCTGAAGGCTCTAAGCCACGACAAGTTTTAGTGCCACCAATAAAGAATGAAGGTAATTCAAACAATGCTCACAACTAATATTGCAATTAGAAAAAATAAAAAGTTTACAACAGCCGCTATTGGCTGTTTTTTGCGTTTGCCGCTGACTAAACATAATTTAGCTTATGCTAGTTTGCTAGCGCGAATACAGATGAATAGCAGCTTAAGTTATCCGTCACTTGCTTTACAACAAAAAAGATTGGCAGAATTATATGATTTACAGCTGGAGATTATGCCACAAGTTTTTGGTAAAGAAATACTTTTGACTTATTATGCCAATTTTGTTGAGCCGATTGAGATTTTGGATCCACATTATACGTATGAAGAAATTCTTAATGTGATTGCACAAATAGTTAATCAACCTAATTTTGCGGAACCTTTGGTGGAATATGCTAAACGTCAATTAGCAGAAGAATATCAAGAACTGATTGAACAACCATCTAATTATGCGTTGGAGCAGTTTTTTAAATTGTGGTATCAGGATCAACCTGATTATGCGGAGACATTTATTGGCTCACTAGATGAAATCAAAGCTGCGACTAGCACGACTATGATGCATTATTGGCGTAATTTAGCTAATGTACCAATGCAAATTTTAGGAATGACCAGGGATAATAATCTGGTTTCTAAATTAGCTCAGGCTATGTTTCAACAAACTGGTTTAACTAAATCATTTCAAACAGCTAGTCTAACTATTCCAGCTAAAAGAAAGTTGATTGAAAAAGAGGATGATCAAGGAAATGTGCAAGCTCAATTGTTAATGGGCTTTGGTTTAGAACAAAGTATTGATTATCGCGGTCAAGTAATGGGAATATTATTATCGCAATATTTGGCAGGTGATCAATCATCTAAATTATTTACGCAAATTCGGGAGCAATTGGGAGCAGCTTATAATGTTGAAGCAAGCTGCTTTGCCAATAATTCTTTGTTTTTAGTCAGTGCAGGACTTGATCCTAGTAAGATTGCAGCGGCTCGAAAAATTATTTTATCCGAAATAGGTAAACTAGTTCAGGGCGAAGTAGAAGATGATTTATTTAAAAAGGCTAAAAAGGCAATTTTGCGTAATATGAAGATTGGTCTAGACGGTCAAAACTGGCAGATGGGTCAAATGTTGCGTGATGAATTGTTCTCGGGATATTTAGACTTTGATCGTGAAAATGCAATTAGGAGAGCTACACCTAAGCAGTTAGTAGCTTTCGTACAAAATTTATTCTTTAATGAAAGTTATGTTTTAAAATGATGACACCAAAAATTATCAAAAAAGAATATCAGTCAGGCTTTAAAGCCGAAATTATTTTAAAGCCACATTTTTATCAACGATTTTTCGGTATAATTGTTGACTTTGGTAGTAGTGATCCACAAAAGGTTGCCGGTTCGGCTCATTTCTTAGAGCATAAGCTATTTGCCAAAAAAGATGGTGATCTGTCAACGCAATTTGAAGATATTGGTGCTGACGTTAATGCATTCACGTCTTTTAATGAAACAATGTTTTATTGTAGTGGAATTGAGCATACGCCTAAAATGATCGATCTCTTGTTTGAATTGGTAGGGCAGCCGTATTTTACTAAGGAAAATATCGCGCAAGAGGCTCCGATTATTGAACAAGAATTGGCCATGTATCAGGATGACCCAACTTGGAGCGTAAATAATGCGATTATGCATGATATGTTTGGTGATTCTAATCTAGGGATCGAAGTTGTAGGTACGAAAGAATCAATTAATCAAGTTACAGTGAAAAACTTGACCCAAGTTTATGAGGCTAATTATGTGCCAGAAAAGATGCAATTTGTTGCTTGCGGTGATTTTTCTGATAATCAAGTGCAAACGATTTTGCGGCAAGTAGGAAAGCTGCAGCAAAAATATTTGCACGGGAAAGGTAAAAGCACAGCTGAAAAACAAGTTAGTTTTCGCATGTTACATGATCAAGTCTTGCCAGCCAGAGGTAATTCTAATTCCTTTGGTTTAGGAATTCGCTTTAAAAACTTTAAGAAAGTATTATTAAGCTTTGATTTGACTCAAATTCTGTTAGAAATAATGTTAGAATCAAAACTAAGTGCAATGGGACCATGGTTTGAAGAAATGAGAAAAAAGCAGTTGTTAATGGATTCGCTGCAGATTTCTGTTAATTACACCAGGCAGGGCGATTTTGCTACTATTTTTGGTGTAAGTCCTCAAGCTCAAGAAGTAATTGCAGAAATAAAGAGGGTATTGACGGAACCAATTAAGAAAAATTCAGCGGAATACCGTTTTATTAGACAAAACTTCATTTTGCAAAAGAAAGAATGGTTAGCACGCACTGCTAGGACAAGTAATGATCTGTCTTATTTGGCAATTGAATTAATTGAAGAAAATTTAGATCATGAAAATTTAACACAAAATATAGCTAAATTGCAGGCGATGAATTTTGATCAGTTTTATGACTACTGCCAAAAGATTATGAAAGACAGTGAACTTTGTTCTGCTTACTTAGAAAACAAGTAAGGGGTTGATAAAGTTGAAGCGAGCAATTGTCTTTGGTGCAACTGGCGGTATTGGTCAAGATATTTGTCGAGATTTGGCAGATGCCGGTTGGTCATTATACTTGCATTATCATTCTAATTCTCAAAAAGCTGAAAATTTAGTTCAAGAGCTGTTTGCTAAGCATCCTGACCAGGATTTTATGTCGCTACAGTTGGATTTTGCGACAGGGGATGCACAGTTAACAGATTTTGTTAAAAACTTGTTGCCAGTTAATGCAGTAGTTTTTGCTCAAGGAATTACTAAGTATGGTTTTTTAGGTGATGAAAAATTAGCAAATATCACTGATCTGATTAATATTAATCTTACTGTGCCAATTAAGTTAACTAAATTGTTAGAGCCACAACTGATGAAACGAGATTTTAGTCGTATAGTTTATTTAGGCTCAGTCTATGGTGGTGCAGGTAGTGCATTAGAAAGCGTCTATAGTGCAACTAAAGGTGGTTTAACCAGGTTCGCTCAGGCTTATGCGCGTGAAGTTGCTTCCAATAACTTAACGGTTAATGTAATTGCGCCTGGTGCGGTTAAAACCAAAATGAATGCATTCTTTTCTGAGGATACGATTCAAGAGGTAAAAGATGAAATCCCAGTTGGTCGTTGGGCCAATGGCAGTGATATTTCATACTGGGTTAGAACACTGCTAGATCGACGTAGTAGTTATTTAACAGGACAGACAATTTATGTTACAGGTGGATGGCTTTTATAACTAAGACGTTGTAATAAGAATTTTATGGTATACTCAACATGATAAATTAAAATTTGAAGAGGTAAATATGGCAGATATCGGAGATAAATTAAAGAGCGCCAGAGAGGCTAAGGGACTTTCAATTGCAGATATTGAAAAAGCTACTAAAATTCAGAGCAGATATCTTGAAGCGATTGAGAAGAATGAATTTGATAAACTTCCAGGCGATTTTTATGTTAGAGCATTTATTCGTCAATATGCACAAGTTGTTGGCTTGGATGGTAAGGAGTTATTAAGTGATTACCACGATGATGTACCAGAAGCTAAGCCAGATGAGTACGTAGAAAACTCGATTGATAATAAGAGTGAAGAAGTACGAGAAACCACCGACAATAAGAAAAATTTGTGGAAGAATTACTTGCCACGAATTGCGATCGGACTTGGTGTAATTATCGTAATTCTTGTAGTGTACGTTTTGTATGCTCGTCTTTCTTCAGGTGGTCAAAAGAACCAAGCTGATAATAATGATGTAACTGTTTCATCACAAAAGTCATCATCGTCATCTTCTAAGAAAGCTAAAAAAGTAGTAGTCAATAAAGTTAAGGTTACTAAGGTTAGTGACAATGAGTACCGAGTTACTGGCTTGAATAAAAACCGTCGCCTAGTTGTGCGTGCTGGTGAAAACCAAAATATTTCAGCAGGTGTACAAGTCAATGGTAATGCTAATAGCTGGCAATCAACTTTACTTGCTAATCAAAAGCACACTATGACTTTGCCAAGCAATGCAGAGAGAGTAGTGATTACTTTAGGCAACGATAATGGTACTTCAATCACTATTGCAGGTAAGAAAATCCCATATACAGCAAACAATGCGTACAGGACAATTACTTTGTTGATTGGTAAGGCTAAGGGAACTACTAGTCAAAATAATAGTAGTTCTAATAATACGGGCTCTACTAATAACAATACAACCAATAGTAGTTCTACCCAAAGCCGTACAACTACTCAAAGCAGTGCTACTCATCAAAGCAGTCGTCAACAATCATCTACTACTACTCAAAGTAGCCAACAAACCCAACAAAGTAGTCAAACTCAACAATCATCTACTACTCAATCATCAGCAGACACTAACAATGGCAATGATGGTGGAAATAATAACAACAATTAAAATCTAGGAGTGTTAGAATGAATTTACCTAATAAACTTACTGTTTTTAGAATCTTTTTGATTCCAGTATTTATGTTAATCATCATTTTTGGTGGGAATGCTAGTGTTCAAGCAGCAGGCTCAACTGTTGTTTGGAGTCGTGTTATTGCTGCTATCGTTTTTGCTGTTGCTTCGGCTACTGATTGGTTTGACGGTCACATTGCGCGTTCACGTAATATGGTAACCAATTTTGGTAAGTTTGCTGATCCATTAGCTGATAAGATGTTAACTATGACTGCTTTCATTTTCTTAGTTGAATTGAAACTTGCTCCAGCATGGGTAGTAGCTATCATCGTTTGTCGTGAATTGGCTGTTACTGGTTTGCGTTTGATCTTAGCAGAAAATGAAGGACAAGTTTTAGCAGCAAAGATGCCTGGTAAAATTAAGACTACTTGCCAAATGTTATCAATCATTTTCTTATTGATTGGTGACTTCTTCCACATTGGTACTATCTTACTTTACCTTGCGTTGATCTTTACTATTTACTCAGGTTACGATTACTTCCACCAATCATGGGGCGTATTCAAGGGCTCAATGTAAAATAGTATTAAGTCAAGAATGATTAAAAGAAGCATTTGCTTCTTTTTTATTTTGTAAAAAAATAATGGCGATTTTTTGCGTAATAAATAATAGAGGGTAAAAAATCCTTTGAACGTTCGTTTGCATTTCTCTTGCAAATTGGACGGCGGTCAAAGTATAATTATTAGGTACGAAAAATAGGAGGACATTAATGGCCAAAGACGAAAAACAGGCTGCTTTAGATGCAGCGCTTAAAAAAATCGAAAAGAATTTCGGTAAGGGTGCTGTAATGCGGATGGGCGAAAAAGCTGATACGCAAATTTCAACAGTGCCAACAGGTTCATTAGCTTTAGATGCTGCTATCGGTGTAGGTGGATATCCTCGTGGTCGTATTATTGAAGTTTATGGCCCAGAATCATCTGGTAAGACTACTGTAGCCCTTCATGCTGTAGCTGAGGTACAAAAGCGTGGTGGTACTGCAGCTTATATTGATGCAGAGAATGCGATGGACCCTGCTTATGCTGAAGCTTTAGGTGTAGATATTGATTCATTAATTTTGTCACAACCTAATACTGGTGAAGAAGGTTTGCAAATCGCTGATACTTTGATTTCCAGTGGGGCAATTGACATTGTAGTAGTCGACTCTGTTGCTGCCTTAGTACCACGAGCAGAAATTGAAGGCGAGATGGGGGATGCCCATGTTGGTTTACAAGCGAGATTAATGAGTCAAGCTTTGCGTAAGCTATCAGGTAATATTTCTAAAACCAAAACTATTGCCATCTTTATTAACCAGATTCGTGAAAAAGTTGGGGTAATGTTTGGTAATCCTGAAACTACCCCAGGTGGTCGTGCTCTTAAGTTTTACTCAACTATTAGATTGGAAGTAAGAAGAGCTGAACAGATTAAGCAATCAGGAGATGTTCTTGGTAACAGAGTTAAAATTAAAGTTGTTAAGAACAAGGTTGCTCCACCATTTAAGGTGGCAGAAGTAGACATTATGTACGGTAAGGGAATTTCACAAAGTGGTGAATTACTGGACATGGCTGCTGATAAGGACATTATCGATAAAGCAGGTTCTTGGTACTCTTACAAGAGTGATCGAATTGGTCAGGGACGTGAGAATGCTAAGAAGTATCTAGAAGAGCATCCAGATATTTATCAAGATATCCAAAAGCAAGTGCGTCAAGCTTACGGGATTGATGAAAAGTCAATTGCTGATCGTGAAGATCCAGAAAAGATCAAGGAGAAGCGCGAAGAAGCCAAGACAGAAAAAGAAGCTGCTACAGATAAAAAGTCTGATCAAGCTAAATAATTATGTCAAAAACCCTGGATTTATTTTCCAAGGTTTTTTGATTTAATTGACATGAACAGATAGGTTCTTTATCATAAAAGTTGTGTGAATAATTCTAAAAAAGGCGATAGTAATCATGAATAATATGTTAACAATTATGATTCCCGTCGCAACTGCCATTGTTTCACTCTTGGTGGGTTCAGTGGTTGGTTATGCAATTCGCAAGCATTCTTGGGAACAAAAAGCTCAAAATGCCCAGAATGATGCTGACCACATTTTAGCTGATGCTAAGGCACAGGTTGCTGCAGCACAAGCTGAAGTTAATGCACAAAAGCAAGCAGCAGCGGCTGTTAAGCAAAGTGCAGAAAATACTAAAAAAGAAAAAATTCTTGAAGCTCAAGAACAAATTCGTGATTTTAGGCAAAAGACCGAGGATGAGTTAAATTCCAAGAAAGATAATTTAGCTCGGGAGAAAAATCGTTTACAACAACGTGAAGATACCTTAGATCATAAGAATTCTTTATTAGATGAACGTGAAAGTGGACTCACGCAAAAGGAAGACCAATTAAAGCAGCAGTATGCTAGCTTAAAGGCAAAATTAACTGAGGCTGAAGAATTAGTAGAAACTAGACGGCAAAAGCTTTATGACGTAGCTAAGTTGGATGAGGAAGAAGCCAAGAAGATTGTGCTTAGTCAATTATCTGATGAACTAGTCAAAGAACGAGCCGAGATGATCAGAAATAGTAACGAAGAAGTAAAAGCTAAAGCTGATCATTATGCTAATCAGGTCATTGTGGATGCTATTCAAAGTAGCGCGGCAGATACAGTTGCCGAAACAACTGTATCTGTTGTTGATCTGCCAAATGAAGAGATGAAGGGACGGATTATTGGTCGTGAAGGACGCAATATCCGTTCATTTGAAGCTTTGACTGGAATAGATCTAATTATTGATGATACGCCAAAGGTTGTTACCTTGAGTGGTTTTGATCCAATTAGACGTGAAATTGCCAAAAGAGCGATGGAACGCTTAATCAAGGATGGCCGCATTCACCCAGCTAGAATTGAAGAAATGGTCGATAAGGCCAGAAAAGAAGTTAACGATGACATCTATGAAGCAGGTGAAAGTGCTTTGATGGAGCTGGGAATTCACCGGATGAATCCTGAATTAGTTAAGACGCTAGGTCGTCTTAAATATCGTACTTCTTATGGACAAAATGTTTTGTCACATTCAATTGAAGTTGGTAAGCTAGCAGGCACAATGGCTGCAGAATTAGGCTTGGATGAAAAATTAGCAGTTCGCGCGGGGTTATTACACGATATTGGTAAAGCCATCGATCATGATATTGAAGGTTCCCATGTAGAAATTGGGGTTGAACTAACTCGGAAATATCATGAGCCAGATGTTGTAGTAAATGCGATTGCTGCACACCACGGCGATGTGCCTAAGTTGTCGTTTATTGCTGAACTTGTTGTTGCAGCAGATACGATTTCTAGTGCTCGTCCTGGTGCAAGAAGCGAGAGTTTGGAAAATTATATTAGACGTTTGACCGAATTGGAAAAGATTGCTAAGAGCTACCAAGGCGTTAAGCAGGCTTATGCAATTCAAGCGGGACGTGAAGTTCGTGTGATGGTTGAACCTGACGAAATTTCAGATGATCGGACAGTTATTTTGGCACGTGATATTCGTAATCAGGTTGAAAAAGAACTTGATTATCCAGGTAATATTAAGATTACCGTTATCCGTGAAAAAAGAGTTGTGGCGATCGCTAAATAAATTAAAAAGTTTGGAAGATAATTTTTCCAAACTTTTTTTGCTATTTGTGCAAAATACTGACTACTTGTATAATTAGAACAAGTAAATAAGGAAAGTAGCCAAATATGTTTAAAATTATTGTTGAATTATTCTTATTAGTAATTATTTCAGCGGCAATTACACCGTTTATTCGACGGCTTGCCTTTGTCTTAGGAGCTGTTGATAATCCTAATGCCCGGCGAGTTAATAAGAAACCAATGCCAACGATTGGTGGACTGGGGATTTTTGTTACTTTTAATATCGGTACTTTTGTTCTGTTGCGTGAGCAATTTCCGACTCATGAAATTTTTTCGATTTTACTCGCTTCAAGCGTAATTGTTTTGACGGGATTGATCGACGATATTTTGGAGTTAAAACCTAGACAAAAAATGTTTGGGATTTTTATCGCTTCATTGATTATCTACTTTTTAGCTGGAATCAGAATGAATGTGTTAAAGGTGCCATTCATTGCACATGAAGTAAATCTAGGTTGGTGGAGTTTCCCAATTACTATTTTTTGGATCTTAGCTTTAACTAATGCAGTTAACTTGATTGATGGACTTGATGGTCTAGCTGATGGGGTTTCAATGATCTCTCTGACTACCATGGGGATCGTAGGTTATTTCTTCTTGCACACTCATCAGCTATATGTCCCAATTGCTTGTTTTATGTTAGCTGCCTGTTTATTGGGCTTTTTACCATATAATTTCCATCCAGCAAAAATTTTCTTGGGTGATACGGGTGCACTTTATATTGGTTTTATGATCGCCGTTTTATCTCTGAAGGGGTTAAAGAATGTAACTTTTATTTCATTGTTGGTCCCAATTATCATTTTGGGAGTGCCTATTACTGACACCGTTTATGCAATGATTCGGAGAAAGCTAAACAAAAAGCCAATTTCAGAAGCAGACAAGCATCATTTACATCACCAGCTGATGCGAATGGGGTTAACGCACCGACAGACGGTATTGACTATTTATGCATTATCATTGGTTTTCTCATTTATTTCTTTATTATTCCTGCTTTCGCCAACTTGGGGCACTTGGCTTCTGATCTTAGGCTTGCTGATTGCCTTAGAGTATTTTGTGGAATCAATTGGTTTATTGGGTGAAAAATACCATCCTTTGATGCATGTAATTCAGAAAATTATTAATCAAAAGAGTAAGACTGATCCAACAATTGAAGTTTGGCACTTAGGAGACGAAAAACCAGATCAATTGAAGAGTAAAAAAAATAATAAGTAGCAAAAAAGCATTTGGAAATATCCAAATGCTCTTTTTATTGTTCATGATAATTATTAGCTTCAACAGGAATTTCATTATAGCGTTTTTCACCATTAGTAAAGGTAACCTGTCCGGCCAATAAATTAGTTAGGTCTTCCTTAGGTTTAGCTTGTTGGTCATCGTTAACAAAAATATGAATTTTAACATCTACACCGTATTCGGTGTTGGCAATAAAAATTTTTTGCTGTTTTAGGTAATGATCAACTTCATCGAAGCGGTTATAGGGTACGCTAAAAATTAATTCTTGTTGTAAAACGCGTTTAATGACGCCGACTTTTTCAACAACATTGGTGACACTATTGGAATAGGCACGAATTAAACCGCCTGCTCCTAATTTGATTCCACCAAAATAACGGGTTACTACGACTGTAACGTTTTTTAAATTCATTAATTGCAATGCTTTTAATTCAGGAACACCAGCCGTACCTGATGGCTCACCATTATCGCTTTCTTTGACCTGGTCGTCATTTAAGCCGATCGTGTAGGCAAAGGTATTGTGCGAAGCATCGCGATATTTTTTAGAGATTTTTTGAATAAAATCATTTGCCGCATCAGTAGTAGTGGTGCGGGCAATATTGGCAATGAATCTGCTCTTTTTGATAATTAATTCACCGGTGCCGTTTTCTTTAATAGTTAAAAAATTTTCCTTTTCTGACAAAATAATCGCCTCTTTTTGCGTAATAGATAATAGGGAGGTAAAAATATGGAAGATTTGACTCTATTATCAGGTCGTCAATGGATTGTTAGTCAAGAGGATTCTAGCACATTTGAGGGATGCCGCAAAATTCCAGTAATTGAAAAAGGTAAATGCAATCGCTGTGGCAGCCAAGTTAATAGTCGACTGCCTAATGGTAAATATTATTGTCGTGGTTGTATTGGCTTGGGACGTGCAAATGAGGGCGATTGGCTTATTAGAAAAGACAGTAATAATACTTTTTCTCATGTTAAAAACGGGGGATTAAGCTGGCAAGGTAAACTAACCCCATTGCAGCAGAATATTTCGGATAAATTAGTACAAAATTTTGAACAAAGAAAAAATACATTGGTTCATGCTGTAACTGGGGCGGGTAAAACTGAGATGTTGTTTCAGTTGATTGCTCGATGTATGAAAAAAGGAAAGCGCGCTTGTATTGCTACACCAAGAATTGATGTGGTAAATGAGCTGTTTCCAAGATTTTCGGCAGCATTTGCCCAAGTTGAGATCGGTAAGTATCATGGCCGTGAATTTAAGGAAATAGGGCTAGAGCAGTTGACAATTTGTACTACACACCAATTGATGAAGTTTTATCGTGCCTTTGATTTATTGGTAATTGATGAGGTAGACTCTTTTCCTTATGTAGGTAATCCGCAACTACATTTTGCGGCCAAAAATGCGGTTAAAACAACTGGGACTCGAATGTATTTAACCGCAACGCCAACGAACGATTTGCTTTTGGAAGCTAAAACAGGGAAGTTAGAAATTTTGCGCTTAAATCGGCGTTTTCATGGTGGATTATTGCCTGTACCAAGAGAAAGGTTTTTTATCAGGCCGTTTTTGCGGAAGGGACAAATTCATCCTAAATTAATGCAGGAGATTAAAAAAGTCATTCAAAGTGGTCATCCTTTGCTTTTGTTTGTACCACGGATTGAAGAAATTCCGCTTTATCAAGAAGCTTTGCGGAAAAAGTTGCAAAACAAAATTAAATTGGCCGGTGTTCATGCACAAGATCCGCAACGATTAGAAAAAGTACAGGCTTTTCGTGATCATAAATATGACTTATTGTTGACAACCACAATTTTAGAGCGTGGTGTAACTTTTAAAAATGTTTGGGTAATTATTATTGCAGCAGATGATGCAATTTATACTGCTGCTAGTTTGGTGCAAATTGCAGGTCGAGTTGGTCGGGCTCACGATGACCAAACGGGCTTAGTTTTGTATTGTTATCATCGTTATACCAAGAATATTCGACAGAGTATTAAGCAGATCAAGGGGATGAATAGATGAGAACTTGTTTATTATGTGAGCAGGAGTTTACTCCACCAGTACAATTTGCACAGCTTTTTTCTTTTAAACCAGCGCGAGAAAATAAGATTTGTTTACAGTGTTTAAAACAATTTGAAAAGCTAGCAGACAATCGCTGCTCTGGCTGTGATAAAGAACTAAGTCAAGGCTTTATGTGTAGCGATTGTCGAAACTGGCAAGCCATTTATGGCAAAAATATTCTGCATAATCATGCTTTATATCGTTATAATTCTGCTTTTCATGACTTGATGGTTGCTTATAAGCGGCGCGGAGATTATGTTTTGCGGGAAGTATTGCAAGATTTGTGTTATGACTATTTGTGTAAAACTAACTATGACTTTTATGTGCCCGTGCCCACTTCACCTGAACATCAATCAAGACGACAGTTTGATACAATTTTTGCTATTTATGCTGATATTTTGCCGCTGACACCGCTTCTGATTAAACAATCGGGTAGTCATGCCCAAGGTGAGAAAAACAAAGAGGAGCGGCTTAAAACGCCTCAAAGCTTTTTGATTGATAAAAATATTAAAATCAAGGAAAATATAGTTTCAGGAAAAGTATTAATTTTGGATGATATTTACACGACCGGGCGCACGCTATATCACGCGCGAGACTGTTTACAGCAGGGTTTTCCCGAAATGAAAATTGAAAGCTTTTCAATTTGTCATTAGATTTGTTATGAAACGCTTACATTTTTTGGTATAATAAATTTGTAAAGAAAAACCGCATAGCGGTGAAAGGAGAATCTTATATGTTAAAGTACAATGTTCGTGGAGAAAATATTGAAGTAACTGATGCTTTGAGAAGTTATGTAGAAAAGCGGTTAAACAAGTTAGAGAAGTACTTCGAATTGAATCAAGATGTGATTGCACACGTAAACTTGAGAGTATACCGTGACCGCTCTGCTAAAGTTGAAGTTACTATTCCTTTACCATACTTAGTTTTGAGAGCCGAAGAAACCACGGATGACATGTATCGTAGCATTGACTTCGTTTCTGAAAAACTCGAACGTCAAATTAGAAAGTACAAGACTCGTGTAAATAGAAAGAGTCGTGAAAAGGGATTACAAGATTTCTTTGTAGAACAACCTGAAGAAGAAAAGAAGCCTAGCGAATTTGATATTGTTCGTAACAAGCGTGTAAGCTTAAAGCCAATGGATCCAGAAGAAGCTATTTTACAAATGGACATGTTGGAACATGACTTCTTCGTTTTTGAAGATGCAGAAACTAACGGCACTAGCGTTGTTTACCGTAGAAACGATGGTCGTTACGGTTTGATTGAAACTAACGAATAATTGAGTTAAAATACTTTTACACATTGGAACCTCGCGTGAGTTTTGCGTGGGGTTTTTTGTGTGAGATATTTTTCTTTTGATAGCAATCATGTTAAAATTAATCTGTATTTTTAGACTTTACGACATATAAGGACCGATTTAATGGCAAATATTTTAAAGAAACTATATAACGATGATAAACGAGAACTTAAAAAGTTTGAAAAAATAGCAGATAAGGTGGAAGCTCATGCAGATGAGATGAGCAAATTATCTGATGAGCAATTGCAAGCAAAGACACCAGAATTTCGTGATCGTTTAAAGAAAGGTGAAAGTTTAGACGATATTTTACCAGAAGCTTTTGCGGTTGCCCGTGAAGGTGCTAAGCGTGTATTAGGACTTTACCCATTCCACGTACAAATTTTGGGTGGTATTGCACTTCACTACGGTAACATCGCCGAAATGATGACTGGTGAAGGTAAGACTTTGACAGCAACCATGCCAGTATACTTGAACGCACTTGAAGGCAAGGGTGTACACGTTGTTACTGTTAACGAATACCTTTCAAGTCGTGACGAAGAAGAAATGGGTCAACTTTACAAGTGGCTTGGCTTAACTGTTGGTTTGAACTTGAACTCAATGTCACCAGACGAAAAGCGTGCAGCTTACAACTGTGATGTTACTTACTCAACTAACTCAGAACTTGGCTTTGACTATTTGCGTGACAACATGGTTGTTTACAAGGAACAAATGGTACAACGTCCATTGAACTACGCTATCATCGACGAAGTTGACTCTATCTTAATCGATGAAGCTAGAACTCCTTTGATTATTTCTGGTGAAGCTGAACAAGCAAACAGTGATTACATCCGTGCTGACCGCTTTGTTAAGACTTTGACTGAAGACAAGAGCGATGATGATGCCGACGATGATGAAGATCACGGCGATTACAAGATTGACTGGCCAACTAAGACTATTTCACTTACCAGAACTGGTATTGAAAAGGCTTGTCAACACTTTGGCCTAAAGAACTTGTACGATGTTGAAAACCAAAAGTTGGTTCACCACATTGACCAAGCTCTTCGTGCCAACTACATCATGCTTAAGGATATCGACTACGTTGTTCAAGATGGCGAAGTTTTGATCGTTGACTCATTCACTGGTCGTGTAATGGAAGGCCGTCGTTACTCAGATGGCTTGCACCAAGCTATTGAAGCTAAGGAAGGCGTTAAGATTCAAGAAGAATCAAGAACGCAAGCTACTATTACCTACCAGAACTTCTTCAGAATGTACAAGAAGTTGTCAGGTATGACTGGTACTGCTAAGACTGAAGAGGAAGAATTCCGTGAAATTTACAACATGCAGGTAATCACGATTCCTACTAACCGTCCAATTGCCAGAAAAGACATGCCAGACATTTTGTATCCAACTTTGGACTCTAAGTTCCACGCTGTAGTTGAAGAAATTAAGAAGCGTCACGCTAATGGTCAACCTGTTTTGGTTGGTACTGTTGCCATTGAAAGTTCAGAAAGACTTAGTCATTTGCTTGATGAAGCTGGTATTCCGCACGCAGTTTTGAACGCGAAAAACCACGCTAAAGAAGCTCAAATTATTATGAATGCGGGTCAACGTGGTGCGGTAACTATCGCTACTAACATGGCTGGTCGTGGTACTGATATTAAGTTGGGGCCTGGTGTTAAGGAACTTGGTGGACTGGCAGTTATTGGTACTGAACGTCACGAATCACGTCGTATTGATAACCAGCTTCGTGGTCGTTCTGGTCGTCAGGGTGACCCAGGTTACACCAGATTCTACTTGTCGCTTGAAGATGATTTGATGAAGCGTTTTGGTGGTGATCGAGTTAAGGACTTCTTGGATCGTTTATCAGATAATGATGATGATAAGGTTATCGAAAGTCGCTTGATTACTCGCCAAGTTGAATCTGCTCAAAAACGTGTTGAAGGTAATAACTATGATACTCGTAAGCAAACTTTGCAATACGATGATGTTATGCGTATTCAACGTGAAATTATCTACGGCGAAAGAATGCAGGTCATTGAAGCTGATAAGTCATTGAAGAATGTTTTAATTCCAATGATTCACAGAACAATTGATCACCAAGTAGCAATGTTTACTCAAGGTGAACGCAAGGAATGGCGTCTTGACTCATTACGCGATTTCATTTCCTCAAGTTTGACTTCAGACAAGGTAACTGACTCAATTGACTTCAAGACTATTAGTGTTGAAGATTTGAAGAAGAAGCTTTATGACATTGTTGAGCAAAACTTCGAAGATAAGGAAAAGGCCTTAGGCGATCCTAGCCAAATGCTTGAATTTGAAAAGGTAGTTATCTTGCGTGTGGTTGATGATCGTTGGACTGATCATATTGATGCAATGGATCAGTTGCGTCAATCAATTGGTCTTCGTGGATACGGTCAATTGAACCCATTAGTTGAATATCAAGATTCTGGTTACAGAATGTTTGAAGAAATGATTTCAAATATTGAATTTGATGTAACTCGTTTGTTCATGAAGGCTGAAATTAGACAAAATCTTAGTCGTTAATAAAGAAAAAGGGGAGTTAAGAGCTTCCCTTTTTTTGCAATAAAATAAAAGATGGTAGGTAAAAATGGAAATTAGTGAAATTCAAAGTGTGTTAGATGAACTAAAAAAACGTCTAAATCACTTTAGGGGGTCTCTTTGACTTAGATGCGATTGATGAAAGCATCGAAATTAATGAAAACAAGATGGCGCAGCCTGATTTTTGGAATAACCAGGAAAAAGCGCAAAAATTAATTAGTGAAACCAACCGATTAAAGGAAAAACGTGATTCATTTTTAAAATTGCAAACTAGCTACGAAGACGAAACTACTGCGGTTGAACTTTTGCGTGAAGAACCAGATCCTGACTTGCAAAAAGAAGTTGAAGCGGATCTAGCTACGCTGCAAGAAGATTTTCATAATTATGAGTTAGACCTGCTCTTGTCGGGTAAGTATGATAGCCATAATGCTTTGATGGAAATTCACCCTGGTGCTGGCGGTACAGAAGCGATGGACTGGGGACAGATGCTTCTAAGAATGTATCAACGTTATTGTGATACAGCTGGTTTTAAATTTGAAATCAACGATTATGAGCCTGGTGAAGAAGCTGGGCTGAAGAGCGTTAGTGCGCGAATTGTAGGTAAAAATGCTTACGGAATGCTTAAATCAGAAAATGGTGTCCATCGTTTGGTTAGAATTTCGCCATTTGATGCGGCTAAAAGACGGCATACATCATTTGCTTCTGTAGAAGTGATTCCAGAAGTTGATGACAGTATTCAAATTGATATTGATCCTAAGGATTTACGGATTGATGTTTACCGCTCTAGTGGTGCTGGTGGGCAGCATATTAATAAAACTTCTAGTGCCGTTAGAATTACGCACTTACCAACAGGAATTGTGACTACGTCTCAGGCACAGCGTTCGCAATTGCAAAACCGTGAAACTGCGATGAATGAATTAAGAGCAAAGCTTTTTCACTTAGAAGAAGAAAAAAAGCGTAAGCAAAAGCAGGCTCTGAAAGGCGATCAAAAGGAGATTGGCTGGGGATCACAAATTAGGTCATATGTTTTCCATCCTTACAACCTAGTGAAAGATTTACGGACAGGTCATGAAACAGCTGACGCTCAAGGAGTAATGGACGGAAAATTGCAACCGTTTATTTATTCCTATTTACAGTGGTTGCTTAGTCAAGAGAATCCAGATTAGGTTAAAAAAATGAGTTTAATGGGAATTGTAACGCTTGTTTTAGTAGCGCTAATTATTTTAAGTTTATTGTTTGTTCTATTTAAGGCATTTATTTTACTTTTACCAGTAGCTGTAATTGCGATTTTAATCATTTGGCTTATTTATAGGTTTACTGGAAGGAAAAATCAAGATAATATGCCAAGTAGTGGAAGTTATCGTGAGTGGTTTAAGGCTACTAGTACTTCTGGTCCTAGACCAAGAAAAAAAGCTAGAAATGTCACCACTAAAGATATTGATAAATAGTTAGGAGGCCTAATATGGCTGATGAAGTTAGATTAAGCAAATTGATCCAGGACAATCAGAGTATCCTTGAAGTTTACCAAGGACAGGAATATATCAAAGATGAAGAAATTTATGTTTCTGATATTTATCGCCCTGGATTGGAGTTAACCGGTTATTTTGATTTTTATCCTGCACAGCGAATTCAGTTGCTGGGTCGCACAGAAATTTCATATGCGGCACGCTTAGACCATGATATTAGGATGCATGTCTTTAATAAGATGTGTACTGAAGCGACACCATGCTTTTTAATTTCACGCTCTTTACCAGTGCCGGAAGAATTGTCTGCAGCTGCAGAAGAACACAAAATTCCGATTTTACGTACAAGAGAATCTACCACGTATATTTCCAGTATTTTAACTGAATACTTACGTGCACGCTTAGCTAAAAGAACTAGCATTCATGGAGTTTTAGTTGAAATTAAAGGGATGGGTGTCTTGCTAACCGGTGCATCTGGTGTTGGTAAGTCTGAAACTGCTTTGGGTTTGGTTCAAAGAGGCCATCGCTTGATTGCAGATGATCGAGTAGATGCCTTCCAAAAAGACCATAATACAGTTGTAGGTGAAGCGCCTAAGATTTTAAAGCATCTAATGGAAATCAGAGGAATCGGCATTATCGATGTGATGAACTTATTTGGTGCTGGTGCTGTTAAAAATAGAACCGAGATTCAACTGGTAATTAATTTAGTTAATTGGGATCCTAAGGCTAACTATGATCGCTTAGGTTTTCAAGAAAATACACGTGAAATCTGTAATGTGCCAATTCCACAAGTAAATATTCCGGTTAAGGTTGGACGTAATATTGAAATTATTATTGAAGTAGCAGCGATGAACTTCAGAGCTAAGAAGATGGGCTATGATGCAACTCAAACTTTTGATAATAATTTGACTAGTCTGATTTCAGAGCACTCAAAAGAAGATACGAATAAGGTGCCGCATAATGACTAATTTAGTAATTAATCCGGTGGCCTTTCATTTAGGAAATTTAAGTGTCAAATGGTATGGCATCATTATGGCAGTAGCCATTGTGTTAGCTTGCTGGATGGCGATTAACGAAGGAAAAAAACGTCAAATTATTCCAGATGATTTTGTCGATTTGCTATTGTGGGCAGTACCGTTAGGGTATGTTGGCGCACGTATTTATTATGTGATTTTTGAATGGGGTTATTATTCACAGCATCCCGAGCAAATTATTGCGATTTGGAATGGTGGGATTGCGATTTATGGTGGTTTAATTGCCGGCTTAATTGTACTGTTGATTTTCTGTTATAAACGAATGCTACCTCCATTTTTAATGCTGGATATCATTGTGCCTGGAGTCATGGCAGCTCAGATTTTGGGGCGCTGGGGTAATTTTGTTAATCAAGAGGCGCACGGCGCACCAACTACTCTTCATTTTTTACAAAGCTTACACTTACCACAATTTATTATTGAGCAAATGAAAATAGGTGGGACGTATTATCAACCAACTTTTTTGTACGAATCATTTTTTAATTTGATTGGCTTAATCTTAATTCTATCCTTGCGTCATAAAAAACATCTCTTCAAGCAGGGAGAAGTTTTCATGACCTATCTTCTTTGGTATAGTGTAGTAAGGTTCTTCGTTGAAGGAATGAGGACAGATAGTCTGTATATTTTTGGTATAATACGAGTATCACAGGCATTAAGTTTAATCCTCTTTATTGCTACAATTATTTTATGGATTTATCGGCGGAAAGTCGTTAAGCCAAAATGGTATTTGGATGGTAGTGGATTAAAATACCCGTATTCAAGAGATTAGAATTAATAAAAGATTTTAATTAGAAAGTTTGAGAGAAAAAATGATAAAGATTGCAGTTTTAGGTAATGGTTCATGGGGTTCAGTATTGGGTTCAATGTTAGCCGATAATGGTAACGATGTAACTCTTTACGGTAACATTGATAGTGTTAATGAAGAAATTAACGCTCACCACACCAATAGCCATTATATGAAGGATTGGAAATTAAATGAGAATACCAAGGCTACTGGTGATTTGGAAGCAGCTCTTGATGGGGCAGAACTTGTTTTATTTGTTTTGCCAACTAAGGCAGTTAGAATCGTTGCTAAAAACGTACGCAAGGTTTTAGATAAGACGGGTGCTAAGCCACTGTTAGTTACTGCAACTAAAGGGATTGAACCAGGCAGTAAGAAGCTTATTTCTGAAATTTTAACTGAAGAAATTTATCCAGATGATGAAGATAAGATTGTTGCAATTTCAGGTCCTAGTCACGCAGAAAATGTTGCTCAAAAAGATTTAACCGCGATTGCATGTGCATCAACTAATGAAGAAAATGCTAAGCGGGTACAAGAATTGTTCTCCAATGACTACGTTCGTTTCTACACTAACGATGATTTAGTAGGTGTAGAAGTTGGTGGTGCCGTTAAGAACGTAATTGCGATTGCTGCAGGTATTTTAGTAGGCCAAGGATATGGTGATGACGCCAAAGCTGCCTTGATGACTAGAGGTTTAGCAGAAATCACTCGTTTGGGTGTGCAATACTTTGGTGCTAAGCCAATGACCTTCTCAGGCTTGTCAGGTATTGGTGACTTAATTGTAACTTGTACTTCAGTAAACTCACGTAATTGGCGTGCTGGTAAACAAATCGGCGAAGGCAAGACTTTAGATTACGTTTTGAAAAATATGGGACAAGTTGTCGAAGGCGCTACTACTGTTAAAGCTGTTCACGAATTATGTGAAGAAAAGGGCATTGATATGCCAATTTCAGAGGCAATCTACCGTGTTCTTTATGAAGATGCTGATGTTGATACAGAAATTAAGAAAATGATGGGTAGAGAACCAAAGCCTGAAATTCGTTTATAAAAGATAAGCAAAATAGTTGGCAAGAAGGTAAATCTATTGTATTATTTACTTATCAAAAGTAAGTAGAAAGAAGGATAGATTATGGCTGATAAATACGACGTAATTATTATTGGTGCAGGTCCTGGTGGAATGACTGCTGGCTTATATGCTGCGCGTGCTAACTTAAAGATTCTTGTTCTTGATCGCGGTCCCTATGGCGGTCAAATGAACAATACTGATGCTATCGACAATTATCCTGGTTTTTCTGAAATCAAAGGTCCAGAACTTAGTCAAAAGATGTACGACACAATGATGAAGTTTGAACCAGATTATAAGTATGGCAACGTACAAAGTGTTGAACTCGATGGCGAGGATAAGTTAGTTAAAACTGATGATGGCAATGAGTATCGTGCACCGATCGTAATTATTGCTACAGGTTCAGATCATAAGCATTTGAATGTGCCTGGAGAAGAAGAATATTCAGGCAAAGGTGTTTCATATTGTGCCGTCTGCGATGCCGCTTTCTTTAAAGATGAAGATGTAGCTGTCATCGGTGGTGGTGATTCAGCAATTGAAGAAGGAATTTATCTTTCACAATTAGCTAAGAGCGTTACAGTTATTCACCGCCGTGATCAATTGCGAGCACAACCAACTTTGCAAAAGCGTGCATTTGCCAACAAGAAGATGCATTTCATTTGGAATGCACAAACTGAAGAAATCTTAGGCGATGACATGAAAGTCACAGGGGTTAAGTACCGCGATAAGGAAACTGGTGCCGAAAAAGAAATTCCAGTTGCTGGTGTCTTTATTTACGTGGGTGTTTTACCACAAACTGAACCTTTTAAGGATCTTGGTATCTTGGATGACCATGGTTGGATTGTAACTGATGATCATATGGAAACTAAGGTGCCTGGTATCTTTGCTTTAGGTGATGTTCGTCAAAAAGATTTACGCCAAATTGCTAATGCAGTTGGTGAAGGTAGTGTAGCTGGTCAAGCTGCATATAATTACTACCAAGACTTGCAAGACAAGAAAAATTAAATTTATTCGTTTTTTCATTAAGACATGTTCGTATTGGACATGTCTTTTTTTGTCTAAAGCTTAAATTAATGACTAATAAGTTTTATAATTAATAGCAGATAATAGAAAATTGTTAACAGTTTGAAAGCGCTTTAGAAATCCAATTTTTAATGAATAGAGGACATTGATGGACGCTAAAGAAATTTATACAGAATGGCAAAAAGCTACTAATTTACCAGATTATTTAAAAGATCAATTAAATACTTTGGGCAAGGATGAAAAATGGATCGAAGATGCCTTTGGACAGGATATTAATTTTGGTACTGCGGGGATGCGTGGTCGTCTTGAACCCGGTACCAACCGGATTAACTTGTTTACTGTAGGTCGAGTAACTGAAGGCTTAGCTCGTTTAATTGAAGAAAATGGTGCTGATGCTAAAAAGCGTGGGGTAGCTATTTCCTTTGATTCAAGATATCACTCAAGAGAGTTTGCAGAACATGCTGCCAGAGTTTTAGGTGCACACGGAATTCATGTTTACTTATTTGATGATTTAAGACCGACACCAGAACTTTCATATGCAGTACGTCATTTGCATACTTTCGCTGGAATTAATATCACTGCTTCACACAATGCTAAGCAATACAATGGCTATAAAGTTTACGGTGAAGATGGTGCACAAATGGCACCAGATAATGCAGATCGACTTTTTGCTTATGCTCAAAAAGTAACTGATATTTTTGCTGTCAAGGCTGCACCAGTAAAAGAATTGCGTGCTAATGGCACTTTGCAGTTAATAGGTGAAGATGTTGATGAAGATTACTTGAATGAATTGAAGCAAGTAACTGTTGATCCAGAGATGGTTAAGGCCAACGCTGACAAGTTAAAGATCATTTATACTCCACTTCATGGTACAGGCAAGATGCTTTATGATCGTGCTTTCAGACAAGGCGGCTTTGATAATGTGATTCCTGTGCCAAGTCAATCAATCATTGATCCAGAATTTCCAACCACAATTAAGCCTAATCCAGAATACCGTGATGTTTTTGAACCTGGTTTTAAGTTGGCAAATGAGGTAAATGCTAATGTCATTATTGCTACTGACCCGGATGCTGATAGAATGGGTGCAGCAGTTAGAAAAACTGATGGTGATTTCCAAGTTTTGACTGGTAACCAAATTGCTACTTTGATGGCTTACTACCTATTGGCTCATATGAAGGAAAATGGTCAATTAACCCCTGATTATGAGATCGTTACTTCAGTTGTTTCTAGTGCTTTGCCATTTAAGATTGCAGAGGACTTTGGTATTAAGACTAAGCATGTTTTGACGGGCTTTAAGTACATTGGTGAAGAAGTTGACCGGATGAATAAAGCTGGTGATGCTAAGTTCTTGATGGGCTTTGAAGAAAGCTATGGCTATTTGTTTAAACCATTTGCTCGTGATAAGGATGCCATGCAGGGTGCATTGATGTTTGCCGAAGTTGCTTCATACTATGCTTCACGTGGGATGACTGTCTTTGATGGTTTGCAAGAAATTTGGCAAAAGTATGGCGTTGCTTATGAAATTACCCGTGCAATTGAAATGCCAGGTATTGGTGGTCAAAAGAAGATGGCCGAATTAATGAGCAAGTTGCGTAATGAGCACTTAACCGAAATCGGCGGTAGTAAAGTGCTTAAGATTCAAGATTTCTTGCAAAAAGAAACTATTGAAAATGGCAAGAAGACACCATTAGAAGGGTTCCCAGAATCTAATGTGTTGAAGTACTTTTTAGATGATGAAACCTGGGTAGCACTTCGCCCATCAGGTACTGAACCAGTAATTAAGGCCTATGTTGGTGTAAACAAAAAAGACATTGCCACTGCAGAAAAGGCAGCTGAAGATTATCAAAAGGCTTTAGCAGATTTACTTAAATAATTAAGCATTTTTCGTGCGAAAGCACGTTCGCGGTAGTAAAATATAGATACTAATTAAAAAGTTGGACTATGCTTGTCCAACTTTTTTCTTGAGGAGTTTTTTATGATTAAACGACAAAAAAATCGCAAATTTGAATTAGTATCAAAGTTTAAACCAGCCGGTGATCAAGAGCAAGCTATTGATAAACTGACTGCTGGATTTAAAAAAGGATATAAAGAACAGATTCTGGAAGGTGCAACTGGTACTGGGAAAACTTTCACCATGGCCAATATTATTGCTAAGCTGAATAAGCCTACACTAGTTATTACGCATAATAAGACCTTGGTAGGGCAACTATATGGTGAGTTTAAAAGTTTCTTTCCTAATAATGCAGTTGAATATTTTGTTTCATACTATGATTATTATCAGCCAGAAGCTTACGTTCCACAATCAGACACTTATATTGAAAAGGATTCGGCAATCAATGATGAAATTGATCAGTTGCGGCATGCTACTACCTCAGCTTTAATGGAGCGTAATGACGTAGTAGTTGTTGCTTCGGTTTCTTGTATCTATGGTTTGGGTGATCCTAAAGAGTATGCGCGCAGTGTCTTGATGATCCATGAAGGCGAAGAATATGACCGTAATACCTTGTTGCGTGATTTGGTAAATATTCAATATGATCGTAATGATATTGACTTTCAACGCGGTCGTTTTCGGGTCCGCGGGGATGTAGTTGAGGTCTTTCCAGCCGGCAATTCTAATCATGCTTATCGAATTGAATTCTTTGGTGATGAAATTGATCGCATTGTTGAAGTTGATTCGTTAACCGGTGAGGTGATCGGTGAGCGTGAGAGTATTTCGCTTTTCCCAGCTACGCACTTTATGACCAATGACGAGCAATTGCGGCGAGCTTTGGGAGCAATTTCTAAAGAGATGAAATTGCAGGTTAAAAAGTTCGAAGGCGAAGGCAAATTGCTTGAAGCTGAAAGAATCAAGCAACGTACTACCTATGATATGGAAATGATGGGTGAAGTTGGCTATACCAACGGAATTGAAAACTATTCAAGGCATATGGAAGGACGAAAAGCAGGAGAGCCACCGTATACTTTGTTGGACTTCTTCCCAGATGATTTCTTAATTTTAATTGACGAATCACATGCTACTATGCCTGAAATTAGAGCAATGTACAATGGTGACCGTAATCGTAAGCAAACCTTGATTGACTATGGTTTCCGTTTGCCATCTGCACTTGATAACCGTCCATTAAAGCTATCCGAATTTGAAAAGCATGTTAATCAAATTTTGTATGTCTCAGCTACCCCAGGTGATTATGAACTTGAACGAACAGATCATAAGGTTGAACAAATTATTCGACCAACCGGATTGCTTGATCCCAAGATTGAAGTAAGGCCAATTGAGGGGCAAATTGATGATTTAGTTGGCGAAATTAATAAACGGATTGACCGTCATGAACGAGTTTTTGTTACTACTTTGACCAAAAAAATGGCGGAAGACTTAACCGATTATTTGAAGGACTTAGAAATTAAAGTACGTTATTTGCACTCTGATATTAAGACGCTGGAAAGAATGCAAATTTTGCGTGACTTACGGTTAGGTAAGTTCGATGTCTTAATTGGAATTAACCTGTTGCGGGAAGGAATCGATGTACCGGAAGTTTCACTGGTAGCAATTCTGGATGCAGATAAGGAAGGCTTCTTGAGAGCATATCGGCCGCTGGTTCAGACTATGGGACGGGCCGCCCGTAATGCCAATGGTGAAGTAATCATGTATGCTGATACGATTACTGATTCCATGAGAGCAGCGATTAAAGCTACCAAGCGTCGGCGTAAAATTCAGATGGAATTTAACAAAGAGCATGGCATAACGCCTAAGACAATCATTAAGCCGATTCAAGACGTAATTTCGATTACTAAACCGTCGAGTGAAAAAGAAGAAAAATCTGATAGTTTTGCAGATCTTAATTTTGATGAATTGACGGCTAAGCAAAAGAAGACAATGATTAGCAACTTGCAAGAGCAAATGCAAGAAGCAGCTAAGAAGCTTGACTTTGAAGAAGCTGCTAACTTGCGGGATGCAATTATGGAATTGCAAAAATCATCAAGAAAACCGAAGACAAGAAAAGGAAAGAATTTTAATGGCAAATGATAAGATCGTTATTCGCGGAGCACGTGAACATAATTTAAAAGACATTAATTTAACTATTCCTAAGGATAAGTTAGTAGTTATTACTGGCTTATCTGGTTCAGGTAAAAGTTCTTTAGCCTTTGATACGCTTTATGCAGAAGGGCGTAGACGTTATGTGCAATCACTTTCTAGTTATGCTAGACAGTTTTTGGGGCAAATGGATAAACCAGATGTGGATTCAATTGATGGTTTAAATCCAGCAATTTCAATTGATCAAAAAACAACGTCACATAATCCACGGTCAACAGTTGGGACCGTCACTGAGATTAATGATTATTTACGTTTGCTTTGGGCCAGAGTAGGCCATCCAATTTGTCCTAATGATGGGACGCTGATTCAACGACAATCAGTTGATCAGATGGTTGACCGAGTGATGGCTTTACCAGAAAGAACGAAAATTCAAATTTTAGCGCCAGTTATTCGTGCTAAGCGTGGAGAACACAAGGAAGTATTTAAGCGAGTACAACGTGCAGGATATGTTCGTGTAATTGTTGATGGTGAGATGCACGAAATTGGTGAGGATTTTGAATTAGCTAAGAACAAGCGCCACTCAATCGATATTGTCGTTGACCGTTTGATTGTTAAGGATAGCATTAAGTCTCGCTTATTTGATTCTGTTGAAGCTGCACTTCGTTTGTCAGATGGCTACATGAATGTTGATGTAATTGGCGGTGAAATGCTTAACTTTTCTGAGTATTATGCTTGTCCAAAGTGTGGCTTTACTGTGGGTGAAATGGAACCAAGACTGTTCTCCTTTAATGCACCATTTGGTGCCTGCCCTGATTGTGATGGGTTAGGGATGAAGTTAGCAGTAGACGAAGATTTGGTTGTTCCGGACAAAACAAAATCTTTAGCTGAAGGTGCACTGGCTCCATGGAAGACTTCCAATTACTATACTGAAATGTTGGAACAAGCTTGCACGGCATTAAAAATTCCGATGGATAAGCCTTTTAATAAACTAACTAAACGTCAACGCGACATTATTCTGCATGGCTCAACTAAGCCGGTGAAATTCCATGTAACTGGTGACTTTGGCGTTAATGATACCGTTCAACCATTTGAAGGAGTAATGGCCAATGTTGAGCGGCGTTATAAACGACCAATGTCCAAGTTTATGCGTGATGTGATGGGCAAATATATGACTGAACTTACTTGTTCAACTTGTCACGGCAAGCGTTTGAATGAAAAAGCATTAGCAGTGAAAGTCATGGGCAAGGATATCGCGGAAGCTTCGGAGCTTTCTATTGATAAAGCACTTGATTTCTTTAAGGAAGTCAAATTAAGCGAGCAAGAGACTATGATTGCTAAGCCGATTTTAAAGGAAGTACGCGATCGTCTTTCATTCTTGGATAGTGTAGGATTAGATTATTTAACTCTTTCTCGATCAGCTAATACCTTGTCTGGTGGTGAAGCTCAGCGTATTCGGTTGGCAACTCAAATTGGCTCAAACTTATCGGGAGTTATGTATGTTTTGGATGAACCATCTATCGGTTTGCATCAACGCGATAATGATCGGCTGATTGCTTCTTTAAAGAGAATGCGTGATTTAGGCAATTCTTTAATTGTGGTAGAGCACGATGACGAAACAATGCGGCAAGCTGACTATTTGGTTGATATGGGACCTGGTGCCGGTGTTTACGGTGGTAAAGTTATGGCACAAGGAACTCCTAAAGAAATAGAGCAGAATCCTGATTCTTTAACGGGGCAATATTTGTCTGGTAAAAAATTTGTGCCGGTTCCATTGAAGCGTCGTAAAGGCAATGGTAAAAAGATTACAATTACTGGAGCTCAAGAAAATAATTTAAAGAATATTAATGTTGATTTTCCGTTGGGCAAATTTATTGTGGTCAGTGGTGTCTCAGGTTCTGGTAAATCTACTTTGGTTAATATGATCTTGAAACGCGCTTTAGCCCAAAAATTAAACAATAATTCAACTAAGCCAGGTAAGTATAAGTCAATCAAGGGTTACAAGAATATTGAAAAAATCATCGATATCGATCAAAGCCCTATTGGTAGAACACCACGTAGTAATCCTGCAACTTATACTAGTGTTTTTGATGATATCAGAACCTTATTTGCTCAAACTAATGAAGCAAAATTGCGTGGTTATACTAAAGCAAGATTTTCGTTCAACGTCAAAGGTGGACGTTGTGAAGCCTGTCATGGTGATGGAATTATCAAGATTGAAATGAACTTTTTGCCTGATGTATATGTACCATGTGAGGTTTGTCACGGCACTCGTTATAATTCTGAAACATTGGAAGTAACTTATCGGGGAAAGAATATTGCTAAAGTGCTTGATATGACGATTAATGAAGCAACTAAGTTTTTCGAAAATATTCCTAAGATTCAGCGTAAACTCCAGACTATCGTTGATGTAGGTTTGGGCTATGTGAAATTAGGTCAATCCGCTACAACTTTATCTGGTGGTGAAGCTCAAAGAATGAAATTAGCTGCTGAATTGCAAAAGCTTTCTACTGGTAAAAATTTCTATATTCTTGATGAACCAACTACCGGTTTGCATACCGATGATATCAAGCGTTTATTAGAAGTTTTGCAGCGGTTGGTAGATGAAGGCAATACGGTTTTAATTATTGAGCATAATCTTGATGTAATTAAAAATGCAGATTGGCTGATCGACTTAGGTCCTGAAGGAGGGGAACGTGGTGGTCAAATTGTGGCTACCGGTACGCCAGAAGAAGTAGCGAAAGTTAAAGAAAGCTATACTGGTCAGTATTTGAAACCAGTCTTAGAACGCGATACTAAACTAACAAAAGAAGCAAAAAAATAGGCTAGAAGACAATAGCCAATAGTTTTTATTAACCTTGAATAAGTGTAAAATAGTCTGCAAGGAGGAATAAAAATGGATATTTTTTCTAGTTCTAGAGATAATCGCGGCTTTGACTGGGGCGCATTTATTGCCGGTATCTTAATGGTCGTAGTTGCGTTCGTGTTATTACGTCACCCAGCTAAAGGGTTGCATGCATTTGTCTTGATTTTTGCTATTGTATCAATCGTTCAAGGTATTGTATGGTTGGCTGCTTACTCACGCTTTCGTGAATTTTTCTCACGTAGTTGGGTAGCAATTGTGTCAGGTGTATTAGATATCATTATCGGTATCTTGTTCATTTGCTCATATGATATTGGTGGTTTGACTATCGCTTACTTATTTGCAATCTGGTTCTTTGTTGATTCAATTGTAGGTATTGCTTGGTCATGGCACTTACGTGCATTTTCAACCGGATACTTTGTATTTAACTTGATTTTGAATATTTTAAGTTTGATTATTGCCTTCTTCTTAATTATTAATCCAGTAATCGCAGCCTTAAGCTTAGTATGGTTAGTTGCATTCTGGTTATTAGTCTTTGGCATTAATGAAATTGTGGTTGCATTTATGCACCGTTAATATTTGATAAAAATTTAAGCCGAAAGGCTTCTTTTTTTTGCACAATTATGACACACCCGGTATGATATAATTTGTAAAGAGGAGGATTTCAGTATGGCTGATGAGAAAAAACAATTATTAATAGTCACAGGCATGAGCGGAGCAGGTAAAACTGTGGTCGCTCATGACTTAGAAGATATGGGCTACTTTGTAGTCGATAATCTTCCTCCAACTTTATTAGGTAGTTTTTGGGATTTAATTAATAATTCCAATGACTTTCATAAGGTAGCCGTAGTAATTGATTTACGAGTTAAGACATTTTATCGCGATTTATTGGATGAAGTTAATTCACTTGAAGATAATGGCAATGTGCAAGCTACTATCCTATTTTTGGATGCTTCCGATGATGTCTTGGTTGCTCGTTATAAAGAAACAAGGCGTCTTCCGCCTTTAGCCAATAATGGCAAAGGTCGCTTGCTTGATGGCATTCAAGAAGAACGTCGTATTTTAATGCCAATTAAAAATAGATCAAATTATATTATCGATACGTCAAACTTGTCGACTAAGGAATTAAAGCAAAAATTAATCAATACATTTAGTGATCGCAAGCGGCAACCATTTTCAATTGAAGTGATGTCATTTGGCTTTAAGTATGGGATGCCAATTGATGCAGATATTGTAATGGATGTGCGTTTTTTGCCTAACCCATTTTATATTTCAGAATTAAGACCATTTACGGGACTGGACAAGCGTGTATTTGACTATGTGATGAACAAAGAAGAAACACAGGTCTTTTATAAAAAATTGCTTGATTTGCTTGAAACAGCTATCCCTGGATATATCAAAGAGGGGAAGGAAAAGTTGACCATTGCAATTGGTTGTACTGGGGGTCAACACCGGAGTGTTTCAATTGCCCAACAGTTGGCACGAGATTTAGCTAAAAAATATCCAGTCGATATTACTCACCGTGAAGTGAGTCGTTATATTAGAAAGTAGGTGCGCACCTATGCCATATGGAGAAACAAGGATTGTTCGCGTGATTAAAGGCAGACGTCCCCGTGTAGTCGTAATTGGTGGCGGTACGGGTTTACCAGTTATTTTGAATGCCTTAAAAGATCAAAACGCGGAAATTACTGCAATCGTAACGGTTTCAGATGACGGCGGTTCATCTGGTTCAATCCGTAACTTTATTAACGTAGTTCCACCTGGTGATATCCGTAATGTTTTGGTATCACTTAGTGACTTACCTCAGGAAGAAAAGAATATTTTTCAGTATCGATTTGATTCATCCGATTCCTTTTTTTCAGGACATGCAATCGGTAATTTAATTATTGCGGCATTGAATGAAATGCATGGCAATATCTTTGATGCAGTTCAATCTTTGTCAAAAATGATGAAAATTGATGGTCATGTTTTTCCAGCTTCCAATGAACCATTGACTTTAAACGCAGAATTCGTGGATGGAACTACGGAGTCTGGTGAAACTGAAATCACATCTAAAGATAAGCGGATTAAGCGTGTCTGGGTGACCGATACTGATTCGGATGAAGAGCCTAGAGCTGTTTTACCAGTACTGGCTTCGATTATGCAAGCTGATGCAGTCGTACTTGGGCCAGGTAGTTTATTTACTTCAATTTTACCTAACTTAATGATCTCTAATTTAGGTGAAGCAGTGCGTGAGACTGACGCCGAGGTTATTTATATTTGCAATATCATGACTCAGCGTGGTGAGACAGATCACTTTAGTGATGCGGAACACGTACAGGTAATTAACGATCACTTAGGTGGAAATTATATCAATACCGCTCTGGTTAATGGTGCCAAAATTGATATGAGCAAATTTCACCCAGAAGATTATGATGCTTATCTTGAGCCTGTTAAGAATGACTTTGAAGGCTTAAGAAAGCAAAACTGCCGTGTCATTACTGATGACTTTATCGATCAACGTCATGGATTGGTATTTCATGATGGTGAAAAGGTAGGAAAAGAAATTATTAATCTGGCATTTGAATCAATGTCACGTAAAAGAATGAAGGAAAATGATGGCTAGTTATGCTAGTGAAGTCAAAAAGGAGCTAACTTCGCTTGAGGTGCATCCAGAGCATGCCAAAGCAGAGTTAGCTGCTTTTTTGCGAATGAATGGTGTATTAAACTTGCACGATCATCAATTTAGCCTGGATATCACTACAGAAAATCCTGCGATTGCTCGACGAATTTTTAAGCTGATTAAGATTGCTTATGGTATTGAGCCATTGCTGATTGTCTCGCGCAAGATGAAATTGAAAAAAAATAATCAATATTTGGTACGATTGAATCAGAAGGTACAAGAAATCCTAGAAAACTTACAAATCTGGGATCCTGAAAAAGGTTTGGTAACGCGAATTCCTCAGAGAATTATGACTTCACGTGAAGGAGCAATGTCCTATTTACGCGGTGCATTTCTAGCCGGAGGTAGTGTCAATAATCCAGAAACGAGTCGTTATCACTTGGAGATTTATTCAACTTATGAGGACCATAATGAGGATTTATGTAAGTTGATGAATAATTATTTTTATTTAAATGCTAAAGCAACTAAACGTAGAAGAGGCTATATTGTTTATTTAAAAGAAGCCGCAAAAATTGGCGACTTTTTGCATATAGTGGGTGCACTTAATGCAATGCTTAACTTTGAAGATTTGCGTATTATGCGAGATATGCGAAATTCGGTTAATCGCTTGGTTAATTGTGATACCGCGAATATGAAAAAAACAGCCTCAGCTTCAGCTAAGCAGGTAGAAGACATCCAGCTGATTGAACAAGAAAACGGCTTAGATGATCTACCAGAGAAATTGCAAGTTTTAGCGCGTTTTAGATTGGCGCATCCAGAATTAACTTTAAAGGAAGTAGCTAATCAAATTCCGGATGGTCCGATTTCGAAGTCAGGAGTTAATCACCGATTTAAGAAACTACATGAGTTAGCTGAGAGTTTAAGAGAATAAGAAAAAGGAGCCTGCACAATGAGTGCAAGCTCCTTTTAGAGTGTGAATAATTTTTAATAATTAATTACTTCTTCTTATTAACCATGATTTCGTCAATCAAACCATATTCCTTGGCTTCTTCAGCAGTTAAGTAGTTGTCACGTTCAGTATCCTTTTGGATCTTTTCCAAAGGTTGACCGGTAGTTTCGTGCAAAATTTCGTTGATCTTCTTACGGCTCTTCAAAATTTCGTTAGCTGCAATTTGGATATCAGTTTGTTGACCTTGAGCACCACCTAATGGTTGGTGAATTAAAACAGTTGAGTTAGGAAGTGCAAAACGCTTACCCTTAGTACCACTAGTCAAGAGGATAGAAGCCATTGAAGCTGCCATACCAATTGCAATAGTTGATACGTCTGACTTAATAAAGTTCATGGTATCCATGATAGCTAAGCCGGAGGTGATTACACCACCTGGTGAGTTGATATAAAGTGAAATATCCTTGGTATTGTCTTGAGCATCAAGGAAGAGTAATTGAGCGATGATTGAGTTAGCCATTTGGTCATTAATTTCACCGCTAAGCATGATAATTCTGTCTTTTAATAAGCGTGAGTAAATGTCATAAGCACGTTCACCACGAGCAGTTTGTTCAATAACTGTAGGTACTAGCATAAATTTGCCTCCTAATTGATTTCGTATTAATTAGCACTCTTTCAAGTACAGTGCTAATTAAATCACTTCGTAATGAAAGTGTCAAATAAAGAAGCTCAATGGTAACAATGGTAATAAAAATGTATTTTAGCTAACAGTGTTTATATATTATAATATAAAAGTAAAATGCAAAATATAAGATACGGAGGATAGGTTTGAAGTATTCAAATAAAATTTTAACTGCTACTTCAGCTGTAGCACTGGGTGTTGGTTTGTTAATTGGTTCTACAAATGCAGTATTTGCAGATAATTCTAAAACTACTGATAGTAATACAGATACTGCTAAGACTGATTCCAGTGCGAAGAAGGGACCAGCTCAAACAAGTACTTCTTATGACTTAATGGTTAAAGTAGGTAGCAATAAGAATTATCCTGTTTATAAAAAGATTAGTAATGGTAAACCTAGCGGTAAGATTGCTGATGCTAGCGATTATCAATATGCTCATATTCAATCTGACCAGAGAATTAAGACAAAGGATGCAACTTATTGGCGTATTTATGTAAATGGTCGTAAAGTTGGTTATGTTAACCAAAACTACTTTACAAGAGATGCTATCGCTGTACCAAAGACTATCAGTTTAGTACAAAATAGTCACTACGATTTTGATCCAACTGATGCAGTAAGTTATGTAACCAATTATATGGGTACTGTAATTGATACAGCAGATATTAAGATTTCAGAAGATGCAATCGATTGCTCAACTCCAGGTACCTATAATGTTAAATATAGCTATGGTAAAGCAAAGGCAACTGTTAAGGTAACTGTCAGAAAGAGTACTAAGGAAGGAATTGCTGATGCTGATAGCGTCCAAGCTAAGCCATTTAACGGCGATTTGAAATCCTGGAAGACTTACTACGGAAGTTCTGCTAACTATGTAACTAAGACTGATTTTACTCCTGATAAGAATAAGCATGCTTATGATAGTGAAAGCGGAAAATTAGATTTCACTACTCGCTTCTTCCAACCAGTTTTATTAAGTGTTTACCGTGACATTAAAAATGATGACTATATTAACCGTGTAGGTCATATTCCTGAAGGAATTACCATGTCAAATGGCTGGTTGTACACTAGTTTATTAAGTAGTACCCTGATTAGCAATGGTCATATTGTAGGATATAATCTTAACCATTTAACCAATGCATTTAACGGACAATACTTACTTGATATGAGCCAAAAGAAGTTCAATTCTTACGTTAAGAACATTAAAGTTAGTCCATATATTCCAATTGGTCACGGTCAAGCAATGGGCTCAACTGATAAATACATTTACGTTCTAAATAACAATAATAAGGTTTCATACAAGAGCAATATGTCTGAAGAGTTAATCCAAATTCGGAAGAGCGATATGTACATTAACAAGATTTGGACTATTAAATGCTGGAACGGTAGTGATTCAGACGGTCGTTACTTCAATAATGGTGTTGTTGTAAATGATCACAAGCTTTACACAACTCTTTATAATAAAGAAAAAGACCAAACTGAATACTGGGAATTCAACCGCAAAGGCGATAACTGGTATCCAACTATGGTAGGTGCAACTAAGGGTGGCATTGTAGCAAACACATACACTCAAGGGTTTACTTATGATGCCAAGAACAATAACTTCTACCTTGCATTCAATGACGTAATTGCTAAGATTGCAACTGATGGTGAAGTTAAGGATACTTACCAATACCACACTGGTCGTGAAATTGAAGGTATCGCAACCTACAACAACAAGTTATACATGAACTTAGCTCAACGTGCTGAATTACTTGAAAGTAAACAAAAGTTGACTAAGTAATCATTATCGATATTAATTTAAATAAAGGAAATTCAATGAAAATATTGGATTTCCTTTATTTTTTTAGTTGTATAATTAGAAAAATGAGTTATTTAGTTAGGCAAAAGAATGAAAATATTAGAATTAAAACATATCCAATATAGTGCAGATAAAAAACAAATATTGCAAGATGTATCATTTAAGGTTAATAAAGGCGATTTTCTAACCTTAATTGGCCCATCAGGTGCAGGAAAAAGTACGATTTTACGATTGATTGCAAATTTAATTAGTGCTAATTCAGGCGATATTCTATATCAAGAAAAAAACATTAGCTCCTTAAATCCAGTTCAATATCGTAGAGAAGTTTCATATTGTTTTCAGCAGCCGTCTTTATTTGGGCAAACAGTAAGAGATAATTTGATTTTCCCGTATGAAATCAGAAAAGTAGATGTAAATGACAAGCAAATAGCTGATTTACTTAATCAAGTTGATCTCTCTGCTGATTTTTTAGATAAAAAGATTACTGCTTTATCAGGTGGTGAAAAGCAAAGAGTTGCGTTAATTCGAAACATAATATTTTTACCAAAGATATTGCTATTAGATGAAGTAACTACCGGGCTTGATAATCAAAGTAAAGATATTGTACATAATTTGATTAAGGATGTTTCTGAGAAAGGCGTGACAATTATTCAAGTTACACATGATCAAAGTGAAATTGATGAAGCAAGCAATATTTTAAGAGTAAAAAAAGGCGGAATAATCGAATGAAAAATGTTGTAGTTAGCAACTGGTCGTTAGTATTAGCTTTTGCACTGGTGTTAGTTTCCATTGGAATTTCTGCGAAAGAAAAGTTAGGACTAACCAAGGATATTTTAATTAGCGTGATTAGGGCGATAATTCAGTTAGTCGTAATCGGCTACGTTTTGAAGTTTATTTTTCATGTTAATACCTTGTGGCTAACTTTGGTTTCAACTATTGTGATAATTTTTAATGCATCTTGGAATGCTAATCAGCGTGATCCTAACCCGGGGCGGAATATTTGGAATTCGATAATAGCCGAAGCGGTAGGGACTTACGCGACATTAGGAATTCTGATTTTTTCTGGCGTAATTAAACCAGTCCCTATGCAGGTCATTCCCATTACGGGGATGATTGCTGGAAATGAAATGGTGGCAGTTGGCTTATGCTATAAAGCGTTGAATGATAGCTTTAATGATCTGCATCAACAAGTTTTAGAAAAGTTGGCTTTGGGTAGTGATATTAAAACTGCATCGATGCCAATTTTAAGAAGGAGCATTAAGACTGCGATGCAGCCTACGATAGATTCGGCTAAAACTGTAGGATTAGTAAATTTGCCAGGAATGATGTCCGGCTTAATTTTTGCTGGTGTAAATCCCATTTATGCAATTAAGTATCAGATTATGATTACATTTATGTTGCTTTCTGCCACTGGCCTTGGAGCCGTGATTAGTGGCTATTTGGCTTATAAAAATTACTTTAATGATAGGATGCAATTGAAATAGGCAGTGTGATAAAAATAATTTTCTACATTTAGATTTAGTTAAGTTATATTTCATAAGCGTTTGTAAAGGTGATTTAAGTTAACTTAAATCATATGGTAAAATTTGAGTTAAAACGAAGTTAATTTTTCTAGCTATTGTAAATATCAATTTTGTCATGTTTAGATAATTTAGCCATAAATAAAAACCCCGAAATTCATGTCCGAATTTCGGGGTTCATATCATGATCAAAGTTTGAGCTTCATTATTTTATTGGGCTGATTTTTGTTTTAAAAACTGCTGTTTTTTCATCATTTGTTTTTGCAACTGCTTGGCATTGTTAACTGACATTACTTTCCAGTTGGAGGGAATAGAAAAAATATATTCTCTGTGTTTTAACTCCTTGTCATGACCAAAGACGCCAAACATTATTTGATTAAAGGTATTGCTATAGGTGTAGCGAGTAGTCTTAATCGTTACTTTTGGTTGGCTGCTTCGTTTTACTTTTGTCGATACTTTATCTAATTTAATAGATTTTGGCTTCTTTTGAAGCTGACCAGTTTTATAAAGGTAAACTTTTTCAGTTCCATTACCTAAAGGCTGATAAAGCAAAATTGGCAGGCGAGGAGTAGCACTGGAAACTAGAGTGTTAGTGCTTGAGGTTGTTTTAGTTTTCATTCCCCAGTGATTATAATCATGTTCTACAATGCCGACAACACAAAGAATTGTTATGATTAATGATAGCCATGCAATAAAAGTATGCCTTTTTCCAGGGATGATATTAAAGTAAATAAACATAATTGCAGCTACGATTAGAATTAAAAGTATCATTTAACCATCCACCTTTTCTTGATGTTCACGTGCTCGATTGCCCTTCTTTAAGAAGAATGCAAGAACTAATGCGATTAATGAGAAGAGGATACTCATTGCAAATGAAGCATGAAAACCGTCTAAAGTTGCACTGATTGCTCTAGTCTTGTATTCAAGTGGCAGTGCATGAAGTAAACTTTTACCAGGCATATTATTATTGGTAGTTGTAGTTAAAACAGATACCAAAATTGCAGTACCAATTGAACTTAATACCTGTCTGAAAGTGTTGTTAACAGCAGTACCGTGAGAAATCTTGTTTAATGGTAAAGAATTCATACCAGATGTAGTAACATTCATCATTACCAAAGCTACACCGACCATTCTGATTGCATAAAGAATGATAATCATCGTGTACGAACTTTGCTCAGTTAAAAAGACAAATGGAATGGTTCCAATGGTCAACAAAGTCATACCAGTAATTGCCATTTTACGTGCACCATATTTGTCGAATAAACGGCCAGTAATTGGCGACATAATACCAATCATCAATGCACCAGGTAGTAACATTAAACCTGAATGGAAGGCAGAAACGCCACGCAAATTTTGAATATATAATGGTAAAACCATTTCAATGCCGACCATCGCTAAGTTGGTGATACCACTTAAGGCAGCTGCCAGTGAAAATTCAAAGTGTTTAAAAACGGTAATGTCCAAAAATGGGTCATCCATTTTCAATTGGCGGATACCGAATAGGATTACAAATATAATTCCAAATCCAATAAATCCTAAAATCTCGGGATTGGTCCAGCCTTTGTTACCAGCTTCTGAAAAACCATACAACAGACTTCCGAAGCCTAGAGTAGAGGTTGTTACTGACCAAACATCAATTTTTTCTTTCTTAGTTGGTAAAACATCTTTAATTAAAAAGAAAGCTAAGATAATTACTATTCCCGCAATTGGGGCAATGATGCTGAAGAGGTAACGCCAAGAAAGGTTATCAACAATCCAACCAGATAATGTTGGTCCAATTGCCGGTGCTAAGCCAATAACAATCCCAACAGTTCCCATTGCTGCACCACGCTTATTAGCTGGGAAGATAGAAAGCATAATTGTTTGTAAAAGTGGCATAGTAACACCAACGCCTAATCCCTGAATGATTCTCCCAGCAAGCAGGGTGCCAAAGTTGGGTGCAATTGCGGCGATCACTGTTCCAATAAAGAAGATTGACATGGCTGACAAATACATTTTTCTTGAACCGAAGCGATTGATTAGCCATGCAGAAATTGGGATCATAACACCATTAACTAACAGAAAGGCTGTTGAAAGCCATTCAGCAGTTGCGGTGCTGATGTTAAATGAACGCATAATTGAAGGAAGCGCTGTTGAAAGCAGTGTTCCGTTTAATACAGTACAGAAAGAACCTATAATTAAAACTAAAACTAGTAGGTTTCGATTATAAGCTTTTCCATGAATATCCGTTGGTTGCTTATTCATGTAATGTTCCTTTCTCTTATAAAAGTTAACTATAAAAACTATAGGCTTAAAATTCATTATTGTCAAATAATCTTACAAATAAGTTAGATAAATTAACACTTGTGTTGCAAAAGATAACAACAATATATAAAATATAACTATACTGTAAGGTGGTATCAGGATGAAATCTAAAAAAATTATGCATGACATTTTTAAAAATTTAGAAATTGGAATCGGTGAAGTTAGTAAATTGACTGGTGTTTCTCAAAGGCAATTGCGCTATTGGGAAACTAAGGGCTACATTAAGCCGATTTCAGATGATCAAAGTGGTGTGCGCCGCTATAATTTAGCGACCTTGTATCTAATTGTTTTTATCAAGGAACAATTAGATGAGGGCTTTACGTTGTCTGCAGCCTTTGAGCATTCAAAGGATATACGGTTGAAGAGTAGAATTGTTCATCAATTTTTCAGAGAAACTTTTGATGATGTTAAGGTTACTGATTCTACAAAGGGCTATGGGGAAATTGACTTAGGTGAATTTCAGGCTGAAGATGGCAGCATGCACCATTTCAAAGGTGTTGTAGATGAAAAAGGACAATACGTTAAGATGGATGAATAATGCAATTTTGATTTAGCTATTTTGCACTTTGTGTGTAAAAATGAACCACTTATTTGAGGTTTAAGTACAAAAGGGCTTCTTTTCTGTATTCTGATTATGAATTCAGAAAGGAAGTCTTTTTATGTTAATTGAAACTTTTAATCTAACTAAAAAATATGGTAAGAAGTTAGCTTTGAACAAGGTTAATTTGAAGATTAATCGTGGACAGTTGGTAGCTTATTTGGGCACGAATGGTGCAGGTAAATCTACTACTATTAACATCCTGATTGGCCTATTGAAACCAACTAGTGGCACTATCACGTATGCTAAGGATCTAAAAATCGGGGTAGTCTTTCAGAATAGTGTTTTAGATGATGTATTGACTGTCAAAGATAATCTATATTTAAGGGCAAGGATGTACAAAACTTTTTCTAAAGAGTGGTTAGAAAAATTGATTGGGTTGATTGGTATTAGAAGTTTCCTCAATCAAAAATACGGTACTTTGTCTGGTGGGCAAAAAAGAAGAGTGGATATTGCTAGAGCGTTAATTGATCATCCAGATATCTTATTTTTGGATGAACCAACAACAGGGTTAGATTTACAAACAAGAATTGTTATCTGGGATTTATTGCAAAAGCTTCAAAAAGAACAGGGGCTGACTATTTTCTTAACTACGCACTATTTAGAGGAAGCCGAAAATGCTGATCAGATGTATATTTTGGAAAATGGCAATGTCTTAGCAGAAGGCTCTGCAGAAGAAATTAAAGAGATGTATGCACCCAATCGGCTGCTAATTCGCCTAAAACAAGGGCAAACTTTTTCTACTAATTTTAAACAAATTTCTAAGTCAGATGATCAAATTGAAATCGATGGGCTTAATAGTAATCAGGTCATAGACCTTTTACATAAGTTTGAAGATAAGATTGATACATTTGAATATCGAAAAGGGTCAATTGATGATGCATTTATCAAGATTGCTGGAAAGGAGCTTCAATAATGTTCGCCTTAATGAAGAGAAATATCAAAATTTATTTTGCTAATAAACCAGGTGTAGTAATGTCATGTTTTGGTGCACTAATTTCATTTGTAATTTATATTGGATTTTTACAACAAAATCTTGTTGATTCTTGGCAAAATGTTAGTCATGCAAAACAATTATTGGACCTCTGGATGCTTGGCGGTATTGTTTCAATTGCAGGCATTACTACTTCGTTTCAAGCACTTGGTCAAATGGTGAAGGATAGGGAAAGCCGAGCAATTGATGATATGAAGTTAACGAATTTAACTCCAATTAGTGAAAGCATGGCCTACGTAGCTTCAGCATTAATAATAAGCTTCTTGATGCAGGTTATTACTTTTCTAGTGATGGCAATTTACTTTTCAGTGGTTGATAAGGTGAATATTCAATCAACTGTATATTGGTCAGCATTAGGTTTTATGTTATTAGGTGCAATTGGCGCAACTTTATTAAACTTAGTTATCGTTTTATTTATCAATTCTTCAACAACGTTTAGTCGTTTGTCGGCGGTAATTGGAGCAGCAGCTGGATTTATGGTTGCAACTTACATGCCTTATGGAACTTTATCAAAAACTGCGCAAAATATAGTAAAATTGTTTCCAAGTAGTTATGAAGCGGGAAGTTTTAGAAGCTTGCTCTTAAATAAATTAAGTCAGGAAGATGTTCCAGATGAAATGCGTCAAAAATTGATTGAATATTTAGGGATTCATTTTAAATTTGGGTCTCATCAATTAACTAACGGGGATAATGTATTGGTAATAATAGCTATGTCACTCTTATTGACAGTTATAGTAATATGTCTCGCAGTCATGCTTGATAGAAGGAAGAACTAACACGTGAATGTAGAATTTCAGTCAGATTCTAATTTGAAAAAAGATCAAATTAAGATCAAAGTAATTTCTTTAGAGGAAACAGCAGAAGTAAAAAATTTATTGGCTTATATTCAAGATTTTGGTAAAAAGGTAGATTCAATTCTGCCGGTAAAAACTGAAGATCGGATTTTAACTATTAAAATTGAAGAAATTATCAAAGTTGAGGTTGAAAAAACAGAATTAACTTTTTATACCAAAAGTGCTGTCATTAAAACTACAGGTCGCTTATATCAAGTTTTAGAGAAATTAAATAATGATTTTGTACAGGTATCAAAACATGGGATTATTAATTTGAATTATCTTGAAGCACTCGAGGCGGGATTTACGGGCAATATGATTGCAAAACTGGCTTTTAAACAGAAGACTGATGTTTCAAGAAGATATTTACCTGAATTAGAAAAGAAACTGGGATTATAAAATGAAAATTTGGCATAAAATTTTAGATTTTTTTGTAACTGGAATGGGATTTGGTGCAATTACTTGCTTGCTTATTTTAGGAATAGTATCAAATAGTGTAGGTGCAATTAATATCCCATTAATGAGCGTAATTGTTGTTTTCATTTGTAGTGGTTTGATTGGTGAATTGAGTTTTCTATTTGATACTAATCTGTCATATTTAATTGCGTTGTTGTTACATTTAATTGGTACATTTACGTTGTTTTCTATTATGATGCTTTTCAATCATTGGCTTATAGATTGGCAAACTTTATGTATCTTCATTTTTGTATATATCATAATTTGGATTGTGATTAGATTGACGCAAGAAAAAGATATTCAAAAAATTAATCGTCAGATTAAAAAGCGGAATGGTAAAGATGGATGAATAATGCAATTTAAAAGGAAAATCTTCCATTAGTGTATGTGCTACAATTAAATCGTAGTTCACATATATTAATATGGGAGAAAAAGAATGAAGAAACGATTTTTAATTGCAGGTGCTTCTGCTGTGATGGTGACCTTGTCATTAACTGTATTGAATTCCAAGCCAGTTAAGGCAGCCAAAAATGCCGTTGATTTTATGACATATCTATCTAAAAACAAATCTTTGACTAAAGGGCAAAGGAGTTCCGCTAGATCAGCAGTGAAATTATTGAAAACAGGTCGCTTAGGTAAAAAGCCTAAGGCAAGTTGGTACAATGAATACGTTGACTTGCATTCAAATGATGATGCAACTAGTGCTAAGAATATTAAAGCTGTATTGCCTTATTTGGATAGCGTCAATAGAGTACGCAGAAATGAGGGAGTTCGCTCACTTAAGGTATCACCACTTTTGACAGCAGCCTCAATGTTAAATGCTGACTATCAAAAACGTGGTAGCTTAAAGCATACTCATTATTTCAAGTCGATTGGTTTGGAAAACATCGCTACTCAAAGTGTGGGTTTAGATCCGGTTGATACTTGGTTCTCTGAAAAGAAAAGTTGGAATTATGATGTAAAAAAGAATCATTCGTTGAAGCCGGCGAAGTATAGTCCAACTTGGACGGCAACTTATGATGCGGCCGTAAAGGGCACGAACGGCTATAAAATGGCAGGACACTACTTGAATTTGATTAACAGAAATTATAGAGTAATGGGCTTTGCCAATGTAAGCAATACTGGTTATGGAAATGCTGATTCATATTTAGGAAGCAGTAAAGGTGCAGGAATTAGCGTTGCCAAGTACAAGGCATTGGTAAATGCTTGGGCTAATAAATAAAAATATACACTAAAAAGGAAGCAGTCTTTTGAAATTGCTTCCTTTTTAAAATTCTTTATTTAAATCTTATTTTGCCTTAGCTTCTTGATATTTCTTAATTCCTGGCAAGATTAAACCTAATGCAATCAAAATGATTGGCGTCAAGATATTAAGGAATAAGGTAAATGGATCTGGTGAGTAAATACCCAAGATACAACATGCAGCAGTAACTACAAAACACCAAATACCGGCAGTATAGGCTAAGCCTTGATGTTTAGTCATTTGATAAGTAGTGTTGAACTTTTGCTGCTGTTTTCTTAAAGCGACATATGCCGCAAATACCCAAAGGTAACGAAGTGGCATAGTAGTTGAATTTAATTTAACTAATTGTGCCATAACAGCTTGAGCATTTGGTACTAAAGCTTGAATAGCAATTAAGCCACCAGAGAGGACAACAACCATCCAGATACCGTTGATGTAAGCACCATGCTTGTTGAGTTTTAATAAGCCCTTTGGAATAAATTCTTTAGCTTCTTTACTACCCAAAAGCATTCTAAGTGGTGCATCGATACTGATTACTAATGTTGAGAATTGACCGATTACGTTACACCATGAATAGATGTACATGAACAAGCCGCCAACATGGTAATATTCGCCCAGCTTGTCAAATGCCATGTAGGCACCATTAGAGATGTATTCGTTAAGGTTGGCATTAACCACCTTAGGGTCAAACATTAATGCCATGGCAAAAGTACCTAAAATAGCAGATACCATAACCATGATTGCTAAAGCCATCATAGCCTTAGGGAAGTTTTTGGAAGGATCCTTAACCTTATTAACATAAGGGGAGATCTTTTCACAACCACCAACGGCAAATACTAGGATTGAAAGAGAAGTAAAGTATTTTACGTTGAAGGTTGGCATCAAATTCTTCCAGTTAAAGTCAATACTGTGGAAACCAGCAGAAGGATTAATAGCTGGTGCGGTAAACATCATAATGATGAATAAGATTGACATGATAAACATTGAAGAACCAGCAATTGTTGCTAGGCCTTTCAATACTGGAATACCACGACTTGCAACCCAACAGAAAAGCAAGAAGACTACTAATGTAGCAAATTGTGTCCAAGCGGTAGGTAAACCATCATACCATTTTGTATTTCCGAAGATACCCCAGGCCATCGCTCTTAAACCACCAGTACCTTTACTGGAAATATAAACAACGTGGCAAGCCCAGTAGGTCCAACCTGCGTAGTAGGCCCATTTTGCGCCCATAGTGGCATTTACCCAAGAGGAAACCCCACCTTCAGCATTCTTGAAGGTAGCTCCAAGTTCACCAACCATTAAGGCATAAGGAACAAAGTAGAGAAGGAACATGACGATCCAGCTAAAGACAACCTTTGTCCCGTCAAAGTAGACGTACCCATTAACAACGTTACCAAAGCCCCACACGGTAGAGAAGGCCATCATTGCTAGGGTGGTCCACATCATCTTTTTGGAATTATTTTGTGATTCGACCATAAAATTTCTCCCTATTACTATTTATATATTTATGTGAACTTTTTAATTATATAACAGAAGCGTTTTCAAAGCCTTGTTGTTCAGGAAATTTTTTAATAATTAGATGTTTCATTTGATAAATTTGTGCTAAAATGAACGTGATTTTTTCATATGGGAGGATTAATAAGGATGTTAAAAGGGAAAAAGATGTTATTAACTTTTGTGGCCAGTGCTGCATTAGTTGGTGGTGTTTTTGCCATTAGTCAAAGCAAGGTAGATGCCAAAAGCTACAGCAAGGCAGTTACTAAGATTGCTGGCAATGGTAATTACGCTATTTATCATAATGTATCTAAAAAAGGACCATCAGGTGCATTTTCAAATACCAAGTACTTTAAGCATGGTCAAATTCAATCTAAGAAGTATGTTTCTACCAAGAAAGGTAACTTCTGGTACATTATTGTCGATGGACGCAATGTAGGTTGGGTAAGTCAAAACTTTTTTGCTAGAAACCAAATTTCAGTAGCTCAAGATGTTAGCTTAGTTCACAACAGCAACTACAGTTTTCCAACTAGGGATGCAATTAACTATGCAACAGATGGACAAGGTACTGCAATTAATCCGGATAAGGTTAATGTTTCACATAGCTCTGTTAGTTCAAGCCGTGCCGGCACTACTAAGGTAGATTATTCATATGGCAGGGCAAAGGCAAGCGTTAATGTAACTGTTCGTTCAGATACAAATGAAGGAATTACTAGTGCAGGTGCTTCTGTTAAGAGTGGTCCTAAGGCAGTTCATACTTGGAATGGTGGCTCAAAGGGATCATCAAGAAATTGGAATCAGGCACACGGTTATCGTTCAGAAACTAGCTCAAATAGCTATTCAGGTAACGGCATGACTTTGCGCACTCGTTTGTTCCAACCACGTTTTGTCAGCTTAGGCTATGGTCAAGCTGCTGATGCAATGGGACAAGTTGGGGTAATTCCTGAAGGTATTACTGTTAATGATGGTATTTTTACAGCTTCTATGTACACTAGCAGTAGCGACTCAAGAGGACATCTTGTTTCTTACAACTTGAATGCAATTAAGAATAAATATGCTGCTCAAAACTTAACTACTATGGGATGGAGCACTTTTAGAAGCTACGCAAACAATATTAAAGTTTCACCATACATTAAGCTAGGTCATGGTCAATCACTTGGCTCTTCTTCAAGCTACATTTATGTTTTGGCTAATAACAATAAGACTGCTAATTCAACAGCTTCAGAAGAAATTATGCAAGTAAGAAAGAGTGATATGAAGATTAACAAAATCTGGACTGTTAAGACCTGGAACGGCAGCAGTGCATATCCTCGTTACTTCCATAATGCAACCTTTGTTGGCGACAATACTATGTATGCATTGTTCCACAATGGTGGTCGTCACCAATATGAATACTGGAAGTTAACTAGAAATGGTGACACTTGGACTCCAGAAGAAATCGGTGCTACTCAAAGTAATTTCGTAACTGGTTCACCAGTTCAAGGTTTTGCTTATGACAGCAACCACAATCAATTCTATATTGGTTTTAACGACTACATCTTCCGTGTAGCAGCAAATGGTACTTATAAGGGTGGCCATCATTTCAACACTCGCCGTGAAATTGAAGGCTTATCTGTTTCAGGCTCAACTTTGTACACTGAGTTAGCACAACGTGCTGAGTTGATGACTACAAGCACTAAATAATTGTGATATTGAAAAAGGCATTCCGTGAGGAATGCTTTTTTGGTATAAAAAAAGAAGAATACCGAGATGGCGGTATTCTTCAACATGTAGTTATATGGGCCCCCTGGGAGTCGAACCCAGATTCTAAGAACCGGAATCTTATGTGCGATCCATTACACTAAGGGCCCAGATGATCCACAAGTGGTAGTATATCAAAAAAAGTAATGAAATAAAAATGATTTTACTCGATTTACGACTTTTTTAAAATCGTGTATCTTTTTCTTGAATTACGAAAAATACATTGTTATACTAACAGTGTCGATTGGGAAATGTATGAATTGAATGAAAAGTACGTTTCTCTTATATTTTTAAGCATTCTGGGACACAAAACGACACGTAGGTGGTCGATAGATGTCCCATGGAAAGGAGGGAACGATGGATTCGGACTTTTCTTTGCTCGAAGCGCTCGTTCCCGACGTCTTAAAGATTCTTCGACAAAGGTATCTTGTCCTTGAGCAGATTTCGCTACATGCGCCAATTGGACGCCGGAGTGTTGCTCAGCATTTAGGGCTTTCAGAGAGAAACATCAGAACTGAGACTGAGTACTTAAGTCAATTAGGATTGATTGAAACAAAAAGTTTTGGGATGTTTTTAACTGAAAAGGGTGAGAAAACATTAAAAGATGCAGGACCATTGCTTGATCGCCTCTTTAATGCCGGTGAAACGGAAGTAGCATTAGCCAAAAAATTAGGGATTGAAAGAACATTGATCGTCCCTGGTAATGCGGATTTCCAAGACCGAGTATATGAGGAGATGGGAGAAAAATTAAGTTCAGCTTTGAATTTACTCTTGCCTTTAGGCCATTCAATAGTTACAATTCTAGGTGGAGCGGCGTTAGCTAGATCTGCTAAGTATTTATCACCAGATTTAGCTAACAATCGCCAGTTGGAATTTGTTCCAGGTCGAGGAGCTTTGGGCGAAAATGTAGAGACGCAAAGTAATACAATCGTCCAAGAAATGGCTGCTAAGACTTCAGGTACTTATAAGACATTATATTTACCTGAGCAGGTCTCAGATGATGCTTACAAATCTTTGATTCGTGAGTCCTCGATCGCAGATGTTCTGCAAGACATTTCTCAAAGTGATGCTGTGATTCATGGTATTGGGTTAGCTCAAGAGATGGCACAGCGCAGAGGCTATAATTCAATTAAGCTATCTGAACTTCGTGAGAAGAGAGCCGTCACCGAATGTTTCGGGTGTTTCTTCGATGAATATGGCAAGGTTGTTGACCGCATCACCCAGGTTGGATTGCAGTTCGAGAACTTATACAAAATACCCCACATATTTGCTTTTGCTTGTGGTGCCCGAAAGGCTCAAGCAATTAAAGCTTATATGCCTAATGCGCCTCATCAAACCTGGCTAATCACTGATGAGGGCGCCTCAAATATGATTTTAAAGGGGAAATGAAATCCCGTTTAAAATAAATGTTGTTTATAGTTCTTAAGGAGGACTTTAGGTTATGACAGTTAAAATTGGTATTAACGGTTTCGGCCGTATCGGTCGTTTAGCATTCCGTCGTATTATGGACCTTGGCGAAAAGTCAAAGGACATTGAAGTTGTTGCTATCAACGACTTGACTACTCCAGCAATGCTTGCTTACTTGCTTAAGTACGACACTACTCATGGTACTTTCAACCACGAAGTTTCATCAACTGAAGATTCAATCGTAGTTGACGGTAAGAGTTACCACGTATACGCAGAACCACAAGCACAAAACATTCCATGGGTTAAGAACGATGGTGTTGACTTCGTTCTTGAATGTACTGGTTTCTACACTAGCAAGGCTAAGTCACAAGCTCACATCGATGCAGGTGCTAAGCGTGTATTGATCTCAGCTCCAGCTGGTAACGACTTGAAGACTATCGTTTACTCAGTAAACGAAGACACTTTGACTGCTGATGACAAGATTGTTTCAGCTGCTTCATGTACTACTAACTCACTTGCACCAATGGCTAACGCTTTGGACAAGGAATTCGGTATCGAAGTTGCTACTATGACTACTATCCACGCATACACTGGTACTCAAATGACTTTGGATGGTCCTTCACGTAGTGGTAAGGAACAAGACGCTCGTGCTGCTGCTGAAAACATCATTCCTCATACTACTGGTTCAGCTAAGGCTATCGGCTTGGTATTGCCTAACTTGAACGGTAAGATGAACGGTCACGCACAACGTGTTCCAGTTCCAGATGGCTCAGAAACTGAATTAGTATCAATCTTGAGCAAGAAGGTTACTGCTGACGAAGTTAACGAAGCTATGAAGAAGTACGAAAGCCCATCATTTGCTTACAACGGTGACCACATTGTTTCTAGCGATGTTCTTAACATGACTGCTGGTTCAATCTTTGACCCAACTCAAACTATGGTAACCACTGCAGGTGACAAGCAATTAGTTAAGACTGTTGCTTGGTACGACAACGAATACTCATTCACTTGCCAAATGGTACGTACTTTATTACACTTTGCAACTCTTTAATCATTAATTTTAATTAACTGATTATATAGTTAAGTGGTAATTGAGAAGGCGGAGGGAGATTCTTCCTTCCGCCTTTTTTTGAAGAAAAAATATCAAAATAATCGGAGGATTATAATGGCTAAATTAATCGTTGACGATCTTGATGTTAAAGGCAAAAAGGTCTTAGTACGTGTGGACTTTAACGTTCCAATTAAGGATGGCGTTATTGGTGACGACAACCGTATCGTTGCTGCACTTCCAACTATTAAGTACATCATTGAACACGGTGGCAAGGCTATCTTACTTAGCCACTTAGGTCGTGTTAAGTCAGATGCTGACAAGAAGGAATTATCATTAAAGCCAGTTGCTGAACGTTTAAGTGAACTTCTTAAGAAGCCTGTAACTTTTGTACCATCAAACGAAGGTAAAGAAGTTGAAGACGCTATCAACAACATGAAGGATGGAGACGTTATCGTTCTTGAAAACACTAGATTCCAAGACATCGACAACGACTTTGGTAAGCGTGAATCAGGTAACGATCCTAAGCTTGGCGAATACTGGGCAAGTCTTGGCGACATGTTTGTAAATGATGCATTTGGTACTGCTCACAGAAGTCATGCTTCAAACGTTGGTATCGCAACTGCTATGAAGGAAGCTGGCAAGCCTGCAGCAGCTGGTTACTTGCTTGAAAAGGAAATCAAGTTCTTAGGTGATGCTGTTGAAAACCCAGTACACCCATTCGTAACTATTCTTGGTGGTGCTAAGGTTTCAGACAAGATTGGTGTTATCGAAAACTTAATTCCTAAGTCAGACCACATTTTAATCGGTGGTGGTATGGCTTACACATTCTTAGCAGCTCAAGGCCACAGCATTGGTAAATCATTATTTGAAGCTGACAAGGTAGACCTTGCTAAGGAATTACTTGCTAAGGCTGGCGACAAGATCGTTCTTCCTGTAGATAACGTAGCCGCAACTGAATTCTCAAATGATGCTTCACGTGAAGTTGTTGGTGATGATATTCCTGACAACATGATGGGTCTTGACATCGGTCCTAAGACTGTTGAAAAGTTCAAGGAAATCTTGAAGGATGCTAAGACTGTTGTTTGGAACGGCCCAATGGGTGCATTCGAAATGCCTAACTTCGCTGAAGGTACTTTGGAAGTTGGTCGTGCATTGGCAGACCTTAAGGATGCAACTACTATCATCGGTGGTGGTGACTCAACTGCTGCTGCTAAGCAATTAGGCATTGCTCCTAAGATTACCCACATTTCTACCGGTGGTGGTGCTTCACTTAACTACCTTGAAGGTAAGGAATTGCCAGGTATCGCTTGCGTTTCAGACAAGTAATAGTAAGGAAAGGACAATAGATTAATGAGTCGTACACCAATTATTGCTGGTAACTGGAAGTTACATATGAATCCAGAACAAACTACTGAATTCGTTAACGCTGTTAAGGATAAGTTACCAGACCCAAGTAAGGTTGAATCACTTATTTGTGCACCTGCAGTTGACCTTGACGCTTTGAGAAAAGCTGCTGAAGGCTCAAACTTACATATCGGTGCAGAAAACTGTTACTTTGAAGACGAAGGTGCTTACACTGGTGAAACTTCACCTAAGGTCTTGAAAGAAATGGGTATGGACTACGTAATTATTGGTCACTCAGAACGTCGTGGTTACTTCCACGAAACTGACGAAGACATTAACAAGAAGGCTAAGGCAATCTTTGCTAATGGCTTGAAGCCAATCATTTGCTGTGGTGAATCACTTGAAACTCGTGAAGCTAACAAGCAAGAAGACTGGGTAGTTGCTCAAATTAAGGCTGCTTTAGACGGCTTAACTGCTGAACAAGTATCTTCACTTGTTATTGCCTACGAACCAATCTGGGCTATCGGTACTGGTAAGACTGCTTCATCAGATCAAGCTGAAGAAATGTGCAAGACTATTCGTGAAACTGTTAAGGACTTGTACAACGAAGAAACTGCAGAAAACGTTCGTATTCAATACGGTGGTTCTGTAAAACCAGCTAACGTTAAGGAATTAATGGCTAAGCCTGATATTGACGGTGGCTTGGTTGGTGGTGCTTCATTAGTACCAGAATCATTCTTAGAATTGGTAAACTACCAAGACTAATTCATAAAAAATAATTTAGATTAATAATCTAGAATTTTTAGGGTCAAATCATTAGATTTGGCTCTTTTTTATATAGTTTGATAGTTAAAAACAAGTTCGTTGATAAAGTAAATAAAAATGATCAAGCCATTGATAAATCACTTGATCATTTCACTATATTTTTTAATAGAAATTAAAGTTGTCTTGTTTAGAAAAATAGATGTACTAAGTTAAATAACAAATTATTAAGCTATAAGCCAGCTCTAAAGACATTATTTAGCTGTCTTTAAAGTAAAATAATAACATCTAGCCCTTGTATTTTTGGCTGAACGAAGTATAATAAGCTATGGAGATTAAATCAAATTAGATTTAACCTTCATTATTCAGTCTCTGCCTAATAATTCCTTATTACTTAATAAATATAAACTTTATGGCAGAAGATACATCTATATCTATATCACTTTCTAGAAGAGCAGTTATGAAAATTTTCATGACTGCTTTTTTTGTTTAATTTGGATTTACCTCAAATCCAATTGGCGGAAAACTAGGCAGTTTCAAAGGCGTAACATGCCATTGTGTAAATAGAACGGATGTCAAAAGAATAAAGGGGACGTCTTCAGGCTTAGTAATATCACAAATTAAAACGCCTCCGCGATCTCCCATGATTGTTTGGACACTTGCTACACTCTTGATTCCAGAACGAAAAGTATAAGTACCACGTTTAATACTACCTGTAACAATATACTTTAATTGGGTCAAATAGAATATGTTTGCAGTAGGTGTGTTTAACTTTTTTACGCCTACTAAAGAGTGGTTGACGACATCAATTGTGAACGAAGCAATTAGGCCCGCACCATCAGAAAACAGACGTCCCACTTCCTGTTTACGGAAATTATTTAGATATAAAGTGTGGTTTGGATTATCAAGATTGCCTTGAATAAAAAATTCAGCTTTTCCATTTTGATTAAGCACAGGAATTTGACCGTAATCCTTTTCCTGATTAAGTTCTAGCCAAAATCGCATACTTACTCACCTCATAACTTTAAATATTGTTATTATCTGCAATAAATTTATTTAAAATATAAGCTACTCCATCTTCATTGTTTCTCTTGGTGACTACCTGAGCTATTTTCTTAATAGCTGGAATCGCATTGCCCATCGCAACGCCAGTACCTGCTGCTCGGATCATACTCTCATCATTTAAGTTATCACCGATTGCAGCGATTTCCTCAGGCTTGATACCTTTTAACTTGGCATAATCAAGTAAGGCAAGACCTTTTTGAGCATGTTGGTCATTGATTTCAATATTAGAAGATGAACTTGAAGTTACTACTAGATCGCCCATTGTAGCGATTTCTTTTTTGATATCGGTAAAAGCTTCATGTCCCCGAGAGTCAAAAGCAATGATTTTCATTACTTCTATTTTAGGATCTTGCAATAAATTATCGAAACTGTGGATTTGTTTCATATTCATAATAGTCTTATTACCAGCAGAAATTGCTACAGCTTGACGAAAATCAAGTAGAGGATTTAGATCTACCATTAAATGAGCTACATTTGAAATACGTTGATCTAGATTTTCACTATAAACCTGATTGGCAGTTAAAATTTCAAAGTAAAAGCCTGCTCGATGTAGTAAATGCACTAGCTGTTGTGCTTTTGCCTTGGGAATGCTGTGTTTGATCATTAATTGCTCATTTTCGTCAAAAACCAGGGCACCATTAAGATTGATAAAACCGGTATGCAAATCAGCATCTTTGAGAATTGAACGTGATTCGCGTGGGGCCCGGCCAGTCGCAATTAAAAATTCAATGCCGCTACTTTGTGCATTTTTCACAGCTTTTGCATTAGCAGCAGAAACAGCCATCTCTGAATTAAACAATGTGCCGTCAAGATCACAAGCAACTAATTTGATCATAATTTCTCTCCCATTTAGTATTAAATTAATGATACCATAAAGAGGAGAAGAAAAGAGGGTGTAAGACTTGGCTAAAGAATTAATTGGCAACGATTGGGATCAAGTATTGGATCCTGTTTTTGCAAGTGAGAAATATCACGAATTGCATAATTTTTTAAAAGAAGAATATTCTACTAAACAAATTTATCCTGATATGTATCATATTTTTACGGCTTTTAAATTAACGCCGTTTGCTAAAACTAAAGTGGTAATTTTGGGTCAAGATCCATATCATAATCCTGGTCAAGCTAATGGAATGAGTTTTTCCGTCATGCCAGGTACAACTTTGCCGCCATCACTTAAAAATATCTATAAGGAACTCTATGATGATGTCGGAGCTCGGCCTGTTAATCACGGTTACTTAAAAAAGTGGGCCGATCAAGGTGTGCTTTTGCTGAATGCGGTTTTGACGGTACCGTATGGGCATGCTAACGGTCACCAAGGCAAAGGTTGGGAAGATGTGACTGATACTGCAATTAAGGCTCTGAGTGAGCGTGGAAAAGTCGTCTTTATTTTGTGGGGTCGATTTGCTCAAAACAAGATTCCATTAATTGATCAAAGTAAGAATTTTATCATTAAATCATCACATCCAAGTCCATTTTCGGCTGATCGAGGGTTCTTTGGCTCGCGACCGTTTTCGCGGTGTAATATGGCATTGAAGAACTTTGATGAAACGCCGATTGACTGGCAATTGCCAGAAACGATAAGTAAGTCTGATTTAGCATAAGAGGTAAAAAATGAGCGTATTTTCATTATTCAAAAAACAAGTTGAAGCAGCAAAAGATAAGAAAAGAATTGTTTTTCCAGAAAGCGATGATTTAAGAATTCTTACTGCCATAGCTAATTTGAAACAAGATGGCATTATCGAACCAATTTTAATTGGAAATCCAGATGAGATTGCTAAGTTAGCTAAAGAAAATAATTTAGACTTAGCTGGTGTTAAGATTTATGACCTCAATCATTATGATGAACTTGATCAAATGGCAGCGGAATTTGTTAAAGCTAGACGAAAAGATACCAGTATTGCTGAAGCAAAGCTCAAGTTAGCCCAAGGTAATTACTTTGGTACCATGTTGGTGAAGATGGGAAAAGCAGACGGTATGGTTTCCGGTGCTGCTCACTCAACGGCTAACACTGTTTTGCCAGCTTTACAATTAATTCATGCAGCTAAGGGGATGCATCGAGTATCCGGCGCTTTCGTAATGGAAAAGGGCGATGAGCGTTACATTTTTGCCGACTGTGCCATCAACATTAATCCTGATGAAGAAACTTTAGCTGAAATTGGCTATCAATCTGCTCTGACTGCCAAGATGGCCGAAATTGATCCTAAGGTCGCATTTTTGAGCTTTTCAACTAAGGGTTCAGCCGAAGGACCAATGGTTGATAAGGTACATGATGCAGCAGCTATGTTCCAAAAGGATCATCCAGAAATTCCAGCTGATGGTGAATTGCAATTTGATGCCGCTTTTGTACCTGCAGTTAGTGAAAAGAAGGCACCAAACTCAAAGGTAGCTGGACATGCGAATGTCTTTGTTTTCCCAGAATTACAATCAGGCAATATCGGTTATAAGATGGTTCAAAGATTAGGTGGCTTCACTGCTGTTGGCCCAATTTTGCAAGGTTTAGCAGCTCCAGTGAATGACCTATCTCGAGGCTGCAGTGAACAAGATATTTATGATTTAGCAATTGTTACTGCCGCACAAGCTTTAGCAAAGGATGAAAAGTAATGACAAAGTTAGAAATTAATTCTGCTGATGGAATGCAGAAATTAGGTGCATCCCTAGCCAAAACGGCCCAGCCCCACGATTTATTACTATTAAATGGTGATTTGGGTGCAGGCAAGACAACCATGACTCAAGGATTAGGACGAGCATTAGGCATACATCGGCCTGTTAAGAGTCCTACATTCACCATTGTGCGTGAATATCGAGAAGCTAAGTTGCCGCTCTTTCATATGGACTTTTATCGTTTGGAAAATGATGATTTATCCTCGATTGATTTGGAGGGCTATTTAGCAGAACCAGGTTTAGTGGTAATTGAATGGCCACAACTAGTAATGAATGATTTGCCAGATGAGTATTTGCAACTCACGATTACCAGAGTGGACGATAGTTGGGATTCAACTAAACGGGTTGTTGAATTTACTCCTCATGGTAAGCGCAATGAAGAATGGGTCAAAGCTGCGTTAACTGAATTTAATAAGTAAAGCAAAAATCTCTAGGATCAAAATTCCTAGAGATTTTTCATATCTGATAAACCAAATTTTTGATTGCTTCATCACCAAATTGCTCTTCTTGCTTGATTAAAATCCCAGCACATGCTTCACTATCACTTAATGCGTTATGGTGGTGCCACAATTCAACGTTTAAGGCCTCAGAAACTGTGTCTAATTTGTGGTCAGGCAGTTCTGGTTCGAGTAATTTACTGCTAGCTAAAGTGTCAATGACCAAATAGTGGGGCTCCTCAATACCGTAACGTGCCAGGCTTTGCCGCATGACATTAGTATCAAAGCGAGCGTTATGTGCGGCTACAAGCATTCCTGGTTGATACAATTCTTTAATGTGGGGCCAGACCTCTGCCATTGTTGGAGCGTTTTTAACGTCCTCAGCTGTAATTTGATGTACTTGAATATTTCGCGCGTCAAATGGCATTTGAGGATTAATTACTGTATAAAAGCGATCAACAATTTTATTATTTCTCACCATTACCAAAGCAAGTGAACAGGCACTTTCTGGATAATGGTTGGCTGTTTCAAAGTCCATTGCAATAAAATTCATAAAGTTCTCCTTTTAAAAAAGTATATCATTAATATTAATGAAGCTAACGCCTTTATGCGGTAAAATAAAACAAGAAACTTTAAGGAGGCAACAGCGTGGAATTACTTGATTTGAAAGAAAAAGGGATTGATATTAAAGAGCAAATCCCATTAAGCAGATATACTTTTACTAAGACAGGTGGACCAGCTGAATATTTGGCCTTTCCTAAGACGACTGATGAAGTAGAACAATTAGTAAAAGTCACACGTGAAAATGAAATTCCATTAACAATTATTGGCAATGCCTCAAATCTAATCATCCGTGACGGCGGAATTGATGGGTTAGTAATTATTTTGACTGAATTAAAAGAGATTAAAGTAGAAGATAATCAAGTTACAGCTGATGCTGGTGCACGGATTATCGATACAGCTTTTGCGGCTGCTCATCATGGTTTGAGCGGAATGGAATTTGCTGCTGGAATTCCTGGTAGTATTGGCGGTGGTATTTTTATGAATGCTGGTGCCTATGGCGGTGAGATGCAAGAAGTAGTGCAAAGCGTTAATGTTTTAACCAGAGCAGGAGAATTTAAAACATATTCAAACGCAGAAATGAACTTTTCTTACCGGCATTCATTAGTTCAAGAAAATGGCGATATTGTATTAAGCGCCACTTTTGCACTCAAGTCAGGCGATAAGTTAGAGATCTTAGATCATATGCATTATTTAAATGCTTTACGTCGTTATAAGCAGCCACTTGAATATCCATCTTGTGGCAGTGTCTTTAAGCGGCCTACTGGGCACTTTGTTGGTCCGATGATTATTAAAGCTGGTTTACAAGGTAAACAAATCGGTGGCGCTCAAGATTCAATGAAACATGCAGGTTTTATCGTGAATAAAGGCGGTGCTACTGCAACAGATTATTTGAATTTAATTCATTTGATCCAAAAGGTAATTAAAGAAAAGTTTGACATTGACTTACACACAGAAGTTAGGATTATCGGCAAAGAAAAGTAAAATATTTTAGCAAAGACAAGCTACAGGCTGGAAGGCTTGCAGCTGTTTTTTATGTGAGGGATGGAAATGGATATTATCAAACTAAAACACATCACCAAAAAATATGATGATGGGTTTGTAGCATTAAAAGATATAAATTTAACTATTGAATCTGGTAAATTTTATTCACTACTTGGTCCTAGTGGCTCGGGAAAATCGACAATTTTGCGAATTATTGCTGGCTTTACTCAGCCATCTAGTGGTCAAGTCCTCTTTGATGGTAATGATATTACTGACCTTGATGCTTCAAAAAGACATATCAATACAGTTTTTCAAAATTATGCTTTGTTTCCACACCTGGATGTTTTTCAAAATGTGGCGTTTGGCTTGAAAATTAAGAAAAGACCAATGAGTGAAATCAAGCCAGCTGTTAAAGATGCTTTGCATATGGTTCGTCTAGACGGTTACGCTAACCGCGAAATTTCGGAACTTAGTGGAGGACAGCAGCAGCGTGTAGCTATTGCCCGGGCAATTGTTAATGAACCTAAGGTTTTACTATTAGATGAGTCGCTATCTGCTTTGGATAAACGTTTACGAAAAGACATGCAATTTGAATTACGGGCAATTCAGAAAAAGCTAGGCATTACCTTTATTTTTGTTACGCACGATCAAGAAGAAGCTCTATCAATGAGTGATAAAATTTTTGTTTTAAATGATGGGCAGATTCAACAAAGTGGTAATCCGGTAGCAATTTACGATGAGCCAGTGAATGACTTTGTAGCACGTTTTATTGGTGACTCCAATATTTTATCTGGTCGAATGATTCATGATTACGAAGTGGAATTTGCTAATAATAAATTTAAATGTGCCGATGGTGGGATGAAGCCTAATGAAAAGGTTGAAGTAGTTATTCGTCCCGAAGACTTGGATATTGTTAAACCAGAAGATGGGAAGATTGTGGTTACAGCACAGACGCAATTATTTTTAGGTGATCACTTTGAGATTAAGGCAATTGATGCCAATGAAAATGAATGGCTGATCCATTCTACTAATGGAGTTAAATTGGGACAACGTGTTGGGCTCTTTTTTGATCCAGAAGATATTCACGTCATGCGGTTAAATGAAAGCCAACACGATTTTGATGCTCGACTAGAAAAGTATGAGGCGGATGAAAATGAAAAATAAAAAGATGTTTTTTATGATTCCATATCTGCTGTGGATTATTCTCTTTGTCATTTTGCCGATTTTATTGATTCTCTGGTATTCGTTTACTGATAGTAATAACGCATTCACGCTCAGAAATTACGTTGAATTTTTTAAAAATGGTACCTTTTTAAAAATGATGCTTAACTCATTTTGGTATGCATTTTTGATCACCTTGTTGACGTTGGTAATTTCGTATCCGGCAGCGTATTTTTTAATTAAAATGAAAAACCAGCAGCTGTGGCTGTTATTGATCATTTTGCCAACATGGATTAATTTGCTGCTTAAAGCATATGCATTTATTGGCATTTTAGGTAATGACGGTTTAGTAAATAAATTTTTACATTTATTTGGTATTGGTCCCGTAAATATTTTGTTTACTGATTTTGCTTTTATTTTTGTGGCGACTTACATTGAAATTCCGTTTATGATTTTGCCAATTTTTAATGCGATTAAAGAGATTAATCCTGCAGTCATTCAGGCATCTGAGGATTTGGGTGCTAGTAAATGGCAAACTTTTTGCTATGTTTTATGGCCGCTTTCTCGTCCAGGAGTTGAAAGCGGCGTTCAGGCCATCTTTATCCCATCATTGTCATTATTTATGTTAACAAGGCTGATCGGCGGCAATCGGGTAATCACATTAGGGACTGCTATCGAAGAGTATTTTATGACCACAATGAACTGGAATATGGGGGCCACAATTGGAGTAATTTTAATCGTGCTGATGGTGGTAGTCATGTTGATTACTAGCAAAAAGGCTAGAAGAAAGAAGGTAGATTTATGAGAAACAGACATTTAATCGCTAAGATCTATCTTGTTTTTACTTTGATCCTATTATATGTACCCATTTTTTATTTGATTTACTTTTCATTTTCTAGTGGTAAAAACATGAATAAATTTGAGCACTTTACATGGGCTCATTATCAGACTTTATTTCAAGATAATCGCTTATTAGCGATATTTTTGGAAACTATCCTACTAGCGCTGTTGTCCAGTTTAATAGCAACAATTATTGGGACATTTGGTGCAATTGCAATTGCTGCGATGAAAAAAGAATCTAATAAGAAAACAACCTTAGCATTAAACAATGTCTTAATGGTGTCACCTGATGTAATTATTGGTGCTAGTTTTTTGATCTTTTTTACAGCATTGGGAATTGGCTTAAATTTTGGTTCTGTATTGTTAAGTCATATTGCCTTTTCTATTCCGATTGTGGTTTTGATGGTCTTGCCGCGACTTAATGAAATGGATATGTCGCTTATTGATGCAGCACGTGATTTAGGGGCGAATTCATGGCAGGTTTTTAGTGATGTTTTAATTCCAGTTATTATGCCAGGCATCTTTTCCGGTTTATTTATGGCGTTGACCTATTCACTAGATGATTTTGCCGTAACTTTTTTCGTTACTGGGAATGGTTTTTCAACTCTTTCAGTTGAAATTTATTCTCGGGCACGACAAGGAATCGATCTTGAGATTAATGCTTTAAGTACCGTAATGTTCATTTTTGTCTTGTTGCTTGTAGGAATCTATTATTTTATTACTACTAAAAAGGGCAGAAAGAAAAATCATCGTGTGATGGGAGGCCTAGTTAAATGAAAAAGATTATGATGGCAATTGCAGCTATTTTAATTGCCTGTGCAGGCCTTTGGGGTTTATCCCATCATTTGGAGAAATCGTCTACCGGGAAAAATAAACAAAACTTGATTATCTATAACTGGGGCGACTATCTAGATCCAAAGTTAATAAAAAAGTTTGAAAAGCAGACAGGTTATCATGTTGTCTATGAGACCTTTGATTCTAATGAAGCGATGTATACCAAAATCAAACAAGGCGGAACGGCATATGATTTGACCATTCCTTCTGAGTATATGGTAACTAAAATGCGCAAGGCTCATTTGCTTGATCAGTTGGATCAAAAGCAAATTCCTAATTTGAAATATATTGGCAAGAGTTTTTTACATAAGTCATTTGATCAAAATAATGATTATTCTGTGCCATATTTCTGGGGGACACTAGGAATTGTTTATAATGATAAATTCGTCAAGCCAGGGGCAATTAAGACTTGGAATGACCTGTGGAGTAAAAAGTATCGCAGGCAAATTTTACTAGTTGATTCAGCTAGGGATGCAATGGGGATGGCATTGGTTTCTTTAGGATATTCAATGAATACCACATCTAGTATTAAACTACATTTGGCACAAACTAAGCTTAATAGTCTGGGACCCAATATTAAGGCGATTATTTCAGATGAAATGAAGATGTACCTAGTGCAAAATGAGGCAGCAATTGGCGTTACCTGGTCTGGTGAGGCTTATGAAATGATGGAACAAAATCCTCACTTGCATTATGTTGTGCCTAAGCAAGGATCAAATTTGTGGTTTGATAATTTTGTTATTCCAAAAACTGTACAAAATAAAAAAGCTGCACTTAAGTTTATTAATTTTATGCTTGAACCTAAAAATGCAGCGCAAAATGCGGAATATGTTGGATATGCAACCCCAAATACCGCAGCCCAAAAATTATTGCCGAAAAAAGTTAGAGATGACCGGCAGTTTTATCCTACTCAAAGTACGTTGAAGAATCTACAGGTCTTTAGAGATTTAGGTCCTAAGAAGACCCAAGAATATAATGACCTATTTTTAGAATTTAAAATGTATGCACGGTAAATTGGGGCGGTTATAATTAAAGAAGAAAGGAGCAATCAATGCATTTTAATATTTCTAATCTGTTTACTTGGAATAATTTCTCCATTGCTTTAGATATTTTAATCATTTGGTATTTAGTTTACCGTTTGATCATGATGATTCGTGGTACCAAAGCAGTACAACTGGCAAAAGGGATCGTCTTTATCTTTATTGTTAGAATTATTGCCGGCTTACTGCAACTGCATGCGGTAACTTATATTGTGGACCAAATTGTTTCTTGGGCAGTAATCGGAATTATCGTTATTTTCCAGCCGGAAATTCGTCGTGGACTAGAGCGGCTAGGACGCACGCCGATTTTTAATGGCCGAGGTGAGAGTGCTCATACACAGTCGGTTAAGATGGTGCAGGAGCTCGATAAAGCGATTCAATACATGTCTAAAAGAAGAATTGGTGCCTTAATCACGATTCAACAAGATACGGGGCTAGATGATTATATTGAAACTGGAATCAAGCTGGATGCGGATATTTCTGGTGAATTGTTAATTAATATTTTTATCCCTAATACGCCGTTGCACGATGGTGCGGTAATTATTAATAATAATCGAATTGCTGTTGCGGCAGCATATTTACCACTGTCAGATAACAGCATGATTCCTAAGCGTTTAGGCACGCGTCACAGAGCTGCCGTTGGTATTTCTGAAGTTACCGATGCGGTAACGATCGTCGTCTCAGAGGAAACTGGTGGCGTAACTATTACTAGAAACGGGCGCTTTTTAGTAGATTTGTCTCGTGAAGAATATTTGAAGTATTTGAATGCTCAACTTGTTCCTAAGGAAGAGAAGAAGGTTCCATGGATTCGTCGTGTGATTAATAAAGTCTGGAAATGGGGTGCAGATCGATGAAAGACTTTTGGGATAAACGCTGGGTAATCATAATAATCTCATTGCTGTTTGCGATCTTATTAGTGGTTTACATTGACTCTACTCAAACAGGTTTTGTTACACAGGGTGAATCTAAGAAGACACGGCAAACTGCTAATGAAACGCAGACAATTAGTGTTCCTCTCCAAGTTTCGGTTAATACAGATAAATACTATGTTGTTGGTTATCCTGAAAAGGTTAAGATAACTTTGGAGGGTTCGAATGCGTTAGTTACTTCGACTGTTAATACTCAAAGCTTCCGTGCTTATATTGATCTAACTCATAAGAAAATAGGTAAGCAAACCGTAAAGGTAGAAGTTACGGGACTAAATAGTCAATTATCTTACACGATTAACCCGGCAACAGTTAATGTTGATATTGAACGACGAAAATCTCGTACCATGCCCGTTCAAATAGAGTATAATAAAAATGCTGTTGCTAATGGATATAATATTGGTACGGCTAGTGTTGATCCGCAGCAAGTTGAGGTTACTGGTGCTAGAAGCGAAGTAAATCAGATTGATCAGATCGTTGCCAAGTTGCCTTTACCTAATGGCATTAATCATGATTATGAGCGTCAAGTTATTTTGATAGCTGAAGATAAAAAAGGGCGTCAATTAAATGCAGTGATTAATCCATCTACAGTAAAAGCTAGTTTGCCAATATCGCTTTTCAAAAAGAAAGTTAAGCTAAATTTAAAGCCTAAAAATGAAAAAAATAATAAAGTCTATTCGGTTACTGCCAAGAATGATGAGGTAACACTGTATGGACAAAAGGAAACATTAGCAAAGATTAAGCAGTTGGATGTTGATGTAGATCTGAAGGGGATCTCATATTCAACTGTAAAGAATTACCCTTTAGTTTTACCTAAGGGAGTTGCTCGCGTTGATCCTGAAAATGTACAGATATCAATTAAAGTAAAGAATGCAAATAATTAATTTGAGAAAGGTTGTTTATTAAATGTTAAAATATTTCGGAACTGATGGTGTTCGTGGCGTAGCTAATCAAGGCTTAACTCCAGAAATGGCTTTTAAATTAGGTCGTGATGGTGGTTATGTTTTAACTAAGAACAAAAAAGACGGCGAACAAGCTAAGGTCTTAGTATCTCGTGATACTCGTATTTCAGGCCAAATGCTTGAATATGCCTTGATTTCAGGCCTTCTTTCAGTTGGGATTGAAGTGCTTGAGGTTGGCGTAATTACTACTCCAGGTCTTTCATACTTAGTACGAGCACAAGGCGCCGATGCAGGGGTGCAAATTTCAGCTTCACACAACCCTGTAGAAGATAATGGGATTAAGTTCTTTGGTAGCGATGGTTTGAAGCTTTCAGATGAAATGGAAGGCGAAATTGAAAAATTAATTGACGCTAAGGAAGATAAATTACCTCGTCCATCTGCTAAGGGATTAGGTACTGTAACTGACTTCCACGAAGGTTCAGCTAAATACTTGCAATTTATTGAAAATACTATTCCAGAAGACTTGGGTGGAATTAAGGTAGTTATTGATGGAGCTAACGGTGCTTCAAGCGCATTGATCTCAAGACTGTTTGCTGATTGTGGCGTTGACTTTACTACTATTGCAACTCACCCAGATGGTTTGAACATTAACGATCATGTTGGTGCAACGCATACTGAAAAGTTACAAGAAGAAGTTGTTAAGCAAGGTGCTCAACTTGGTTTAGCCTTTGATGGGGATGCTGACCGTTGCATTGCTGTTGATGAAAATGGTAATGAAGTTGATGGTGACCATATCATGTACGTACTCGGCTCATACTTGGCAGAACATGGTCGTTTGAAGAAAGATACCATTGTTACTACTGTAATGAGTAATCTTGGTTTTACTAAGGCTCTTGAAAAAGAAGGCTTGAAGAATGTTCGTACCCAAGTTGGTGACCGTTACGTTTCTGAAGAAATGCGTGCTCACGGCTACAATCTAGGTGGCGAACAATCAGGTCACGTTATTATGAGTGATTATCATAATACTGGTGATGGTATGTTAACCGGTTTGCATTTAATGCTCGTAATGAAGAAGACTGGTAAGTCATTAAGTGAACTTTTGAAAGACTTTAAAGATTACCCACAATGCCTAGTTAATGTTCCGGTTGCTGACAAGAAGAGCTGGAAAGAACACCAACCAATTCTTGATGAAATTGCTGCAGTGGAAAAGGATATGGCTGGAAATGGTCGTGTACTTGTTCGTCCATCAGGTACTCAAGACTTGCTTAGAGTAATGGCTGAAGGACCAACTCAAGAAGAAACTGATGCCTATGTAGACCGTATCGTTAAAGTGGTCGAAAAGGAAATGGGTAAGTAAAATCCTAATTGAATAATCGATAAGTAAAAAGTCGTGAGTTAAATCACGGCTTTTTGTATAATTAATGCTAGATGTAATTTTTAAGATCCGAGGGGTTAAAATGGCTATTAAATTGATCGCGGTTGATTTAGATGGAACTTTATTATCAAGCAATAATACTATTTTGCCAGAAACGCAAAGAATGTTGCGTGTCGCAGTACAAAATGGGATTAAGGTTGTTTTAGCTACTGGACGACCATTATCAGGAGTATTGAACTTTGCTAAGCAATTAGGACTTGAAGGTGATGATCAATACGCAATCGTCTTTAATGGTGCAGTAATTCAAACAATTTCTGGTCGTGTTTTAATGAGTCAGGAATTGAATTATCAAGACTTCAATAATATGTTGCGTTTTCAGCGTTTAAGTCATGTAAATGTACATTTTGAGACGACTAAGTATTTCATTACAACTGATCGGGATTTATCTGTGCAAATGCAAATTAATGCGGCTTTGACCGATAATATTATGAAAGTTAGAGACCGAAAAGAAATTCCAAAAGATTTTACTTTTAACAAAGTCGGTTTTACTTCAACTGAAGGAGCTGACCAGGTAGAAAAACTGTGGAATAGTTTCCCCGACTGGGCTTTTCAGACTTATGACATTGTTCGCAGTTTTGACAGTATTATTGAATTAAATGCCTTGGGAGCTTCAAAAGGTAATGCTTTAATGGATTTGGCTTCACGGCTAAAAATTGCCCAAAAAGACGTGATGATTTTTGGTGATCAAGGCAATGATCTTTCGATGTTTTCTAATCCCGACTTCATGAAAGTAGCGATGGGTAACGCCATTAGTGAGATCAAAGATAAGGCTGATTATGTTACTGATGATAATGATCACAACGGGATTGCAAAGGCTTTGAAAAAATTTGTTCTTTAGTAAAAAATTTGGATTTAGAAGTTATGTTTTATGGCAGAAACTAAAGACGATCGTAATTCCATTACCCAATCAGAATGGGAAGTTATGCGTATTATTTGGACCTTAGGAGAAGTTCGTACTGGCCAAGTAATCAAAGAACTACAAGGTAAAAAGGATTGGTCCGATTCCACAATTAAAACGCTAATGCGGCGTTTAGTGCAAAAGGGCTTGCTAAAGACGCGTAAAGAAGGCCGGTGTTTTGTTTATAAGCCGACTATTAGTCAGCGCAAAATGATGTCTGAAGTTACTTTACATATGATGCAAAACATGTGTGATATGCACAAGGGTGAGGTATTAATTCAGTTGCTAAAAGAAGCACCGCTTTCTAAGGGCGATATTAAGGCGATGCAGCAAGAACTTAAATTGAAAGAAAAGGATGCTCCTGACATGGTGCCTTGCAATTGTTTGCCATCTGAAAAAAGTAGATGTTAGGGGAAGATTTTTAGATGAAGAACATCGTCAAAATAATACTACGTTTGATAATGGTCGGCCTAGCCGCAGTATCTTTTTGGTTATTAATGACTAGCAATGTGAGTTTAAAAATAAACGATACACAGGCGATGGGCAAAGAAGTAATCAATCGAGTAGTGGATGACTCAGATAATCCTAATTTGAAGGCAGGGGTTGAGTTACTCGAAGCATCTGGTTTGGAAAAGACATTGTTAGAACAATTGCCGCCGAAATATCAAGTTAACTTATCGTATGCTGATCTATATAGATTGTGTGAAAAATATAATGATCAGGGAAAATTGACCACTAAAGATTTAGGCTTAACTAGTAAAAGTAAGTTGGAAGAAATTATCAATGAATATTTAGTCAAGCAAATTAATCATAAATTGAAGGAAGATTCAGAAGATGTGAACCATATTATTACAATTTATGAGTATTCAATTTTTGCAGTGGCTTTGTTATTTTTGTTAGCCGCAATTTTGATTTTATTTGGTCGCTCTTCGGCGTCAATTCCACTAGCACTAGCTACTATTGCTTCATTTGTGGCATTGTGGCTTGCCTCAAATGAGGCGATGACCGCATTGCAAAGTCGAGTTTATAGTGGCATTCTTGTAACTTTGTCGCAGGAGATTTGGGTTGGCTTAACAGTTGGAATTATTACGGCAATTATTTGGCCGGTTATAAATAGACTAACTAAGAGGAAGAAAAAGTAATGAAAAAAATTCTGTTTGTTTGTCATGGCAATATTTGCCGCTCACCAATGGCAGAGGCCGTGATGCAATATTTGTTAAAAGAAAATAACCTAGCAGATCAATATACTGCTGAATCTAAAGCAACTACGCAGGATGCTTTAGGTCATGGGATTGATGCTCGTGCACAACGGGAATTAGTTGCAAAACATATTCCATATGATCGTGGTCATCGTGCTAGTCAAATGACTCGCTCAGACTATGATAATTATGAATATTTAATCTGCATGGATGAAGAAAATTTCGCAGATATGAATCGCATTACTGGTGGAGACCCAGAGCATAAAGAACATAAAATTTTAGAGTTTGCTGGCTCTTATGCTGATGTCGATGATCCTTGGTATACAAATGATTTTGAAACAGCATATAATGAAATTTATCGTGGCTGTGAAGGCTTAATTAAGAAATTAACGAAATAAAATAAGATGGGCATCGAGCTCATCTTATTTTTGTACAATTAAACGGACAACATTTTCAGTTGTGCGGGTTACGTTTGTTGGTCCATCTTTTAGGGCTTGCTCAATATCTTCTGCTTTAGCAAGAATCCCGAAAATAGCGGTAAAACCCTCATCGTAGAGTTGATCAATACCTTGACCTAAATAGCCTGCTAAAGAAATAACTGGTACGTGATATTTCTGGGCTATTTTGGCAACTCCGAAAGGGGTTTTACCAAACTTAGTTTGAAAATCAGTTCCGCCTTCGCCGGTAAAAACATAGTCAGCGTCTTTGATCTTTGCTTCAAGCTTAGTTTCTTGGGCAATTAATTGCACGCCTGAATGAATACTGGCGTTAGTAAAGGCGATCAGGCCAGCGCCTAGGCCGCCAGCGGCACCACTACCAGAAATTTGGGCGACGTTTTTATCAATAGTCTGTTCAATTACTTGTGCATAGTGAGATAAATTTTGATCTAGAATTTTAACAGTTGTATCATCTGCGCCTTTTTGTGGGCCGAAGACGCTACTTGCACCATTAGGTCCAGTTAGAGGATTGGTTACGTCACTGGCTAATAAAAATTTGGTATCTTTAATACGAGGATTAATTGAAGAAAGATCAATATTAGCAATTTGATCTAAAGCACCGCCTGCTAACTTTTGGGTGATTTCATGATGATTTTGATCAAAAAATTTAACACCAAGTGCTTGTGCCATACCAGCACCGCCATCATTAGTACTGCTGCCACCAAGGCCGATAATAATCTTTTTGACGTTGTGCTTCAAAGCTGCGTTAATTAATTCGCCGGTTCCATAAGTTGTAGTCTTTAAAATTGTTTCGGGAGTTCGTTTACTTTTTGCAACATAGGAGAGACCACTAGCTTGTGCCATTTCGATGATTGCAGTTTGTCCATCACCTGAGATGCCATAATAAGCTGATACTTTTTGATTAAGCGGACCGGTAACATTTATTTGGTATTTTCGACCGTTTGTAGCATCAACGAGTGAATCAGTTGTACCTTCGCCCCCATCGGCCATTGGTACCGCAATTATTTGTGCATTGGGAATAACTTTTTGAATACCATTTTTCATTGCAATGCAGACTTCTTTTGCTGTCATGCTTTCTTTAAATGAATCAGGTGCAAGAACGAATTTCATTTTAATTACCTCGCTTTTTAGTTCATTGTAAAATATTTTGCATTTTTTCACAAAATTATATTGACACCGCTTACAATGTTGGCTATTATAATAACTGTAAGTGAGCGGATTACTGATACGATCAGGTCTTAGCTATTACAAATAATGTTGCGTTGGTATATCATTATTTGTGATAGCTTTTTCTTTTTTGCTAAGGTGGTGAATTATTATGAAATTTCTTAAAACATTTAATAATAGTGCTGCCTTAATTGAAAATAACCAAGGTCAAGAAGAAATAGTCCTAGGCAAGGGCGTAGGATTTGGTCTAAAAAAAGGTGATCCTGTTGATGAAAGCAAAATTGAACGTCGCTTCGTTACTAAAGACGAAGTGGATCAAGTTAAGGGCTTTGACCCTAAAACAATTGAAGTAACTAATAAGGTACTTCAGCTGGTCGAACCTCTGCTTCAGATTAAGTTCAATGACTTTCAGTATCTTGCTTTAGCAGATCACATTGATTTTGCAGTTACGCGAATTAAAGATCATATTGATATAGCTCCCGCTAACAATAGTTGGGAAGTTCAAAATCTTTTTCCAAAAGAATTTGCGGCAGCTAAAAAAGTGGTCAATCTAATTAATCAGGAGATGCAGATTAAATTGCCGCAGAGTGAGTCGGTTTTGATGACCTATCACCTGGTTAATGCTAAGAGTGATGTTTCTCAAGTACAAGAAACAATTCAGATTACAAATTTGATTCGTGGGATAATCGATATTATTCAATTGCAATATTCAATGCAACTTGATACGAGCTCCTTTAACTATAGTAGGTTTGTTTCGCATTTGCGCATTTTGTTAGTTAGATTTTTACGAAATAAGCAAAAGGAGGAGGCTTCACTTGATCCTGCAATGCTAGGTTTTATGAAAATCAAATATAGCAAAGCGTATGAGACGGCGGAGCGGATTACCACTTACTTACATGCAAAAATGGGATGGGATTTAGATTCAGATGATGAATTTTATCTTGTTTTACATATTTGGCGCGTAACTAGTCGTCAAGATAATTAAATATCTAAGTTACTTAGGTATGTTACTAAGAAGATTAGGCATGAACCCGAGTTACTGAAAGACGTTGAACATTTATGTTCTTTAGTTTTTGAGTAGCTTGGGTTTTTATTTTAAGGAGGAAAGGCAAATGGCTAAGAACTATGATGAATTAGCCAAGACCATCATTCAAAATGTTGGTGGCAAAGATAATGTGACCAGTGTTGTTCACTGTGCAACTCGTTTGCGTTTTAAATTAAAGGATGAAAAAAAGGCTAACGATGATGTTTTAAAAGATACAGATGGTGTTGTAACTGTTGTTAAAGCTGGTGGTCAGTATCAAGTGGTCATTGGTAATGAAGTTGCTGATGTTTACGATGCTGTTGTCAAAGAAGGCGGATTTAACGGCGGTGGACAAGTTCCTGATGATGACGTTGAAGATAATTCTAGCTTTGTGGATAAAGCCGTTGCTTTGATTTCAGGCATTTTTACAGATATTCTAGCTCCACTTAGTGCTGGCGGTATTATTAAAGGTCTAGTAGTTTTAGCAGGTGCAATGGGATGGCTATCTACTAAATCAGGTACTTACCAAATTCTATATGCAATTGGTGATAGTATTTTCTACTTCTTACCAGTATTCTTAGGGGTAACTGCAGCACGTAGATTTCACATGAATCAATTTATCGGATTAGCAATTGGTGCAACCTTAACTTATCCAACTATGGTTCAATTAGCTGCAAGTAAGACTGTTCTAGGTACATTGTTTAAAGGAACGGCTTTTGCCTCAGAGATTCACACGACTTTCTTTGGCATTCCGGTTATCACGATGAATTATACTTCTACAGTTTTACCAGTATTATTTACCGTTTGGTTTGCTTCAATTATTGAGCACTGGGCTAAAAAGTGGATTCCATCAGTTGTGCAAATGTTCTTGGTTCCAGTTGTCACTATGATTATTGCTTTACCAGTTGCATTTATAGTAATTGGTCCTGTAATGACTTGGGTTGGGGACGCAATTGGTGCAGTGATGTCAGGTGTTTACAACTTTAGTCCAATTATTGCTGGTTTATTAATGGGTGCTCTTTGGCAAGTACTTGTTATTTTCGGTGTTCACTGGGGAATCGTTGCCGTAACTACTGCAGATTTAGCCGCATTAGGTTATGACCCAATTCTAGGTTTATCCTGCATGGTTTGTTATGCGCAAATTGGTGTTGTTTTAGCTATTATCCGTCAAACTAAGGACAAAAAACTTAAAGAAACTGCTACTGGTGCATTTTTCTCAGGACTGTTCGGTGTTACTGAACCAGCAATTTATGGTATTACATTACCAAGAAAAACGCCGTTTGTTTTAAGCTGTATTGCTGGTGCAGTCTCAGGTGCAATCATTGGTGCCTTTCATTCAGTATTGTACATTATGCCATCAATGGGATTCTTTGCAATTCCGGCCTACATTAATCCTAAGGGAGGATCAATGACAACAATTGTCGGCGTAATTATTGCCGGTATTGTAGCATTTATAGCTGGTTTTGCACTTCAAATGCTCTTTGGTAAAAAATCAGTTGATGCTGAATATAATAAAAAACAAGCACAAAAAGTTGCTGACGCCGCTAATGAAGCAGCTAATATTACTAAGAGTGCTCCTGTACAAGCAATTTTAAGTGAAGAAAAGGAAAATCCTTCAACCAAATTAGTTTCACCATTAGACGGTGAAGTAAAACCATTGTCAGAAATTAAAGATGAAGTATTCTCAAGCGGTGCAATGGGGGAAGGCGTTGCTATTGAACCAAGCGAAGGTGTGCTTCATGCCCCAGCTGATGGTAAGATTGCTTTAGTTTTCCCAACAGGACACGCTGTCGGACTTAACACTACAGATGGCGCAGAAGTGTTAATGCACATTGGAATGGATACCGTTAATCTGCAAGGTAAGGGCTTCAAGACTTTAGTAGAAAAAGGTCAAGAGGTTAAAGCAGGTGATCCATTGGTTAAATTTAATATTAAAGAAATTAAGGCTGCTGGCTATGAAGTGACTACTCCAGTTGTTGTTACGAATTCTAAGAAATATGAATCTGTACAGCAAGTAGCTCAAGGTGAAGTTAAAGTTGGTCAAGAAATTTTGTCTTTGCAAGGCAGTAACGCAGAAGTTAAAACAACTGGTCAAGTTCAAACCAATTAGTCTATAATTAATGTAAATGCTTTCAAAAAAGGAGAATCATAATGTCATTTCCAAAGAACTTTTTATGGGGCGGAGCAACTGCCGCTAACCAAATCGAAGGTGCATATGATGAAGATGGTAAAGGCCTATCAGTAACAGATATTACTACTGCAGGTAGCTTAGATGCACCTAGAATGTTGACTTACAAGTTAAATGGTAAGTTAGAAAAAACACCAGGAGTTCCAGGTGCGGGACTTCCTGAAGGGGCAGTTGGTGCAATTGATCCTAATGAATATTATCCTAACCATGTAGCGATTGATTTTTATCACCATTACAAAGATGATATTAAGATGTTTGCGGACATGGGTTTCAAAACCTTCCGTTTATCAATTGCTTGGACTCGGATCTTCCCTAAGGGTGATGAGGAAAAGCCAAATCAAGCTGGACTTGACTTTTATCGCAGAGTATTTGAAGAATGTAAAAAATATGATATTGAACCTTTAGTTACTATTTCTCACTATGAAGATCCACTTTACCTCAGTGAAAAATATCATGACTGGCAAGATCGTAAAATGATCGATATGTATGTGAAATATGCTAAGACTTTGTTTGAAGAATACAAGGGATTAGTTAAGTACTGGCTTACTTTTAACGAAATCAATTCAACCCTGTTGATGCTTAGTGCTTTTGGCAATAATGTGACTGATGATAAGGCATACCAACATGCATATCAGAAATTGCACTATCAATTCGTAGCTAGTGCTCGGGCAGTTAAGTTGGCTCATGAAATTGATCCTGATTATGTGGTAGGGAATATGATTTGTGGGATCGTTGATTACCCATTAACCCCAGATCCAAAGGATATTTTGGCTAACCGCCATATGTGGGAACAAAATATTTTCTACTGTGGGGATGCACAATGCAAGGGTAAATATCCAACATTTGCTAAGCGTCTTTGGAAAGAACACAATGTTCACTTAGACATTACTGAGCAAGATAAGAAGGATATGTTGGAAGGTAAAGTTGATATGTACACCTTTTCTTACTACATGAGCAACGTTATCACAACTCATGAAGTAAAAGATAAGGTTGGCGGTAACTTCGCCGCTGGTGCTAAGAATCCATACCTTAAGTATTCAGAATGGGGTTGGGCAACTGATCCAGATGGCTTGCAATACTACCTTGAAGTTATGTATGACCGTTACGAAATCCCAATGATGGTAGTTGAAAATGGTCTAGGTGCCGTTGATAAGATTAGTGATGATGGTAAGATTCATGACGATTACCGCATTGATTACCTTAGAATGCACATTAAGGCAATGAATCGTGCGATCGAAGATGGCGTTGATGTCCGTGCCTACACTACTTGGGGCTGTATTGATGAAGTATCAGCTGGTACCGGTCAAATGTCTAAGCGTTACGGTTTTATCTATGTTGATCGTGATGATGAAGGTAAAGGTACTTTAGATAGAATGCCAAAGGATTCTTACTACTGGTACAAGAAAGTTATTGCTTCAAATGGTGAAGATTTAGACTAAAGCTATACTAGTTAAAAAGATGATGAGACAGCAGATCTCATCATCTTTTTATTCTAAAATTAGAAGTTTTGTGTACAGGGCTGAGCAATATTTTGATAAAAATGTCAATATACCATATAAAATTTAAAAGCGTATAATTAATTCTATCTGTTTTATATAGGAGTTGACATTTTGAATAGAAAACACAGAAAGAGATTTTGGGTGACGATTGGAATTATCGTTGCTGTATTAGTTGCGTTCATTGGAGTAGGAGAAGCATATTTTTTCAATGTGGCCTTTGTGCCTGGTAAAAAAGCTGTTTTGAATAAATACTCGAGTAAAAATAAAAAAGATCCGTTAGCGGAGAAGAAGCGCTGGTATGAAGATGCTAAAAAACAGAGATGGTATATTAAGTCTAATACTGGTGATTATCGGCTAGATGCAAATTATATTCCGAAGAAAAATTCTGATAAGACGGTTGTTTTGTTGCACGGCTTTACCAATAACAAGGATACGATGGGACCATATGCAGCAATGTTCCATCAAATGGGTTATAACGTGTTGATGCCAGACGCGCGTGCACATGGGCAAAGTCAGGGAAAATATATTGGCTATGGTTGGCCTGAAAAGTATGATGTGCGTAAATGGGTGAGAAAGTTGATTGCTGAGGAAGGCAAAAAGCAGAAGATTGTCATCTTCGGTGTCAGCATGGGTGGAGCCACGACGATGATGGCAAGTGGTATTAAGATGCCGAGCCAGGTTAAGGCTTATATTGAAGATTGTGGCTATACTAGTGTTAAGGATGAATTTTTGCATGAAGCTAAGGATATTTATCATTTGCCCGGTCCAGTTGGTCCATTTTTTGTGAATGGATTGAGTGTTATTGCTAAAGCAAATCTAGGCTTTTATTTAGGGGATGCTTCGGCGGTTAATTCTGTCGAGAAAAACAATAAGCCAATGTTGTTTATTCATGGTGGGAAAGATCCGTTTGTGCCGACGAAAATGGTTTATGCAAACTACAAGGCAGCTAAAGGACCAAAACAGTTGTGGATTGCTAAAAAGGCAAAACATGCTCGTTCTTTTGAGACATACCCTAGAGAATATCAACGTCGTGTAAGTGAATTTTTGAAAAAATATGTATAAGAAAAAGGAAGGTGCGTGCCTTCCTTTTTGAATAGAATAATTTATTATTTCGTAGCATTAGCTGGCTTTCTTCGACCAACTAACCAAGTCAAAATCAAAGCAACAACTGCTTCAATAACAATCAATGCAATTCTCATCGGTAATTTTGTACTACCTAGCCAAATGTCTAAAATGATAGATCCAATAATCAAGATTCCCATCCAAATCCATTGAGCTTTATCAAAAGCAACACCGTATTCAACTTCACGACGTCTAATGCCTGGTAAGATAGCACCCAAACCAATTAAGACAACTACGGCAACGATGTTAATGATCAATTCATACCACCATAGGCCAGTTCCTTGCTTAACATCTTGTGGTGCAAAGCCAAGGATAGTTGCAGCAGCAGTGACTAATAGTAATAGTAAACCGACAAGCCAAGCTAACTTATCGTTTTTAATATAAACATATTGTGATGGAAACTTCTTGGAATTCTTTCTAATTCTCATAAATGAGTAGAAGATCCAGCAAGTAACACCTGGTGAAATGATTGAGTTAAGGTTTAATAACCAATTGAAAATATCATTCATATCAGGTAAGAAAATACCTAAGATCATAATGAATGATGAAAGAGCAACGGTTAGGATATAACCGTTAACTGGTAAGCCGTTCTTGTCTTTTTTGCGCAAGAATTTAGGCATGTACTTGTCGCCAGTATCTGAAATCAACATTCTGGTCATTGCGTCAAGTAAGACGGCAACCAAAGCACAGTTGAAGAACAATGATGTCCAAGCCCAGAAGTAAAGCAAGAAGTGGCCCATGCCGAATTGTTTACCTAACATATCGAAGAGGTAGTAAGCACCATTCATCTTCAAGTCATTAGGAATATGGTTGGCATCGAAGTAGATACCTAGGGCAAATGAACCTAAGATTGTTAAAAACGCGGTCATTAATGCTAAAGCAATCATGGCTTTAGGAAAATCAGTTTTAGGTTTTTTCATCTTGGTTACGTAAGGTGCAACCAATTCACAACCATTCATGGCGTAAATCAACATACCAACTGTTGACCAGTAGTGCAAGTTGAAGTTAGGAATGATCGAATGCAAACCGAAATTCTTAGTTGCCATGTGACCGCCTGATTTAATTAAACCAAAGAATGCCAAGACAACGAACAAGACAACCATGATGATCATCAAACCACCACCAATCGTGGAAAGAAATTCCATTGAGTTAGAAAAGTGGTGTTCGACAATGATAAAGACAATAAACACTACAAAGGTTAAAATTGCAAACAATGAAGTTGGGATCTTATCTTGGAAGTCTTTAGTTCCAGTTACAGCCCAACCCAAGTCAACGATAATTTCATTGGCAGAGTCAACTGCATAAGGAATGGAAGCAGCCCAATAAGTCCAAGCCGTGAAGTAACCTAAGAATTCACCGTCAGTACCACGTACCCATGAAGAAAGTCCGCCGCCTTCTTTATCAAAAGTAGAACCTAGTTGCCCTACCATTAGTGAATAAGGTGTGACATAAAGTAAACACATGATAATCCAAGAGGTGATAACAGGCATCCCTTGGTTTTGAAAGTTGTACATGATATCGTCTAAACCGATAACTGTACATAAAGCCATTAGGGTCAAAACAGGCCAAGTGATGGTCTTCATTTTATTTGTTGAAGTTAAATCGTCCAATTAATTCTCATCCTTCTCTTTAAAAACTTTTACTCTCTTAAAAGAATAAGAAGGCTGGCGATTTGTTTTTACACTTTTCGTTCATTTTTTCTCCTCATTGTGAAAGTATCTAAATAGATTCTAACTATTATATGTGTTGATGACTAGTGTTAAACGCTTTCTATTTTTTTGATAAAAATGCTTCACTTATTAAATGTAAGTGGTATAATAACTACTGACGAAAAGTAAGAGACTAATAAAGCAAATTGAAAGGAAGAAAAACGTATGACTGGACAAGTAATGGCAATTGGAATTATTATTTTGGCGTTGGGATTATTAACTAGAGATAAGAAGCCGGCACCTCAAAGAATAGAAAGACGTAGATAGAGGTTTAATATGGCAAAAACATCACAAATTATTCGTAATAAGCAAAAAGCAAAATATTCAACTAGAGAGTACACCCGTTGTGAACGCTGCGGGCGACCACATTCAGTTTATCGGAAGTTTGGTTTATGCAGAGAATGCATGAGAGAATTGGCTCATCAAGGTCAACTTCCAGGTGTTAAGAAGGCTAGTTGGTAAACTTCACAATGAATAGGAGAAATTGATTATGCAAGTACTTGTAGCAGGTGCAACAGGTCGTGTTGGTAAGGCTGTCATTAAAAGATTAGTTGATGAAGGATACGATGTAATTGCTGCAGCTAGACGTGAAAATGCTGTAGAAGTCGTCGATCCAGAACATGTGACTGTTCAACATTTAGATTTTCATGATTCATTGGCAAAGATTGAGGATGAAATTGGTCACCCAGATGCAGTGATTTTTGTAGCAGGTTCTCGTGGAAAGGACTTATTGCAAACTGACTTAAATGGCGCAGTTAAGCTGATGAAGGCTGCTGAAGCTAATGGCGTTAAGCGTTACGTTCAACTAAGCTCCGCCTTTGCGCTTGACCAAGACAAGTGGGCAGAAATTCCTTCTCTTGCAAGCATTATTGATTATGATATTGCTAAGTACTTTTCCGATGAATGGTTAATTCATAATACTAATTTGGATTATACGATCATTCAACCAGGTAACTTAATGGAGAAGCCAGCAACGGGTAAGACATCATTTACTCCAGAAGGTGGAGAAAATTCGATTGATGATGTTGCTCAGGTATTGGTTGATAGCCTAAAGTATGATAATACGATTCATCAAGTAATTATTATGCATGATGGGGACACACCAATTGATGAAGCATTAAGCAAAGTTAAATAATTTATAAAACGGGTCAAGTTTAACCCTTTTTTTTGTTAAAGTAAGAAGTAAAAAAGAGAGAAGAAATAGCAATGGATAAATTTCATTTTACTAAACGAGAAAAAATCTTTTTACTGCTTGCTTTATTGGTGCTAGTTGCATTGTTCATTTCTAGTTCAATGACTTATCAACAGCAGGAAATTCATGACAATAAAATTAACCGTTATTTTGGCTGGTTAGAGAATATCGTTGCTGGCTGGGATTTTACTTACGGTGGTCGTATTCACAATGTGCAAGTTGATGGTCGAGCAGGGCTGGCCCAATTTGTTTTACGTAAAATGGCTCACTTTGGTTCTTATTTTTTACTAGGTGGTTTTGGCTATTTAGGATTAAGAAGAATTTTCAAAATCAAATGGGTAGCACCAGTTTTAACTTGGTTTATGGCAATTGCATTTGCTGCGTTTGATGAATATCATCAATTTTTAACAGGTGATAGAACACCGAGCGTGCACGATGTAATGCTTGATGGAGCAGGGGCATTAACGGCAATTTTGCTGATAATGCTAGTATTGTTTATTAAACACAGATTTTTTGACCAGAAAAAACAAGTTTAAATGGTTGACACCATTGAATTTTAAAGTACTGTGAGTTAAGATAATAACGTTAATTAATATTAGAAAAAAGAAAGAAGGATCCTTATGTCAGGACATTCAAAATGGCACAATATTCAAGGCCGCAAGAATGCGCAAGACGCAAAGAGAGGTAAAATTTTCCAAAAGTTATCTCGTGAAATTTATATGGCTGCAAAGAGTGGTGGTCCTGATCCTGATGGGAATCCTACATTACGTATGGTAATTGATAAGGCACGTTCAAACAACATGCCTAAGGATAACATCAAGCGTGCCATCAAGAAGGCCGAAGGTGGTTCAGAAGAACACTACGACGAAATCACTTACGAAGGTTACGCTCCAGGTGGTGTTGCAGTCTTTGTTGAAGCTTTGACTGATAACAAGAATCGTACAGCTTCAGACGTTCGTGTTGCTTTCACTCGTAACGGTGGTTCACTTGGTGCTACTGGTTCAGTTGCTTACATGTTTGACCGTAAAGGCTACATTGTAATTGATCGTTCAACTACTGATGCTGATGAAGATCAAGTATTACTTGATGTTATGGATGCTGGTGGTGACGATCTTCAAACTAGTGATGATGCATACGAAATCTACACTGATCCAAAGCAATTTGCAGGTGTACGTGACGCCTTAATTAAGGATGGTTACAAACTAGCAGATGCTGAATTAACTATGATTCCACAAAACACCACTCCAGTTCCAGCAGATAAGAAGGAACAATTTGAACATTTAGTTGATGCTCTTGAAGATAGTGACGATGTTCAAAATGTTTATACTGCAGCGGCTGATGAAGATTAATTAGTTAATGATGAAATAGCTTAGCCAATGGCTAAGCTATTTTTTTGTGTGTACTTTTTTAATGATTTTTTAATCTTGAAATGCTGTTAGATCAACGTTTTTTAGAGTTGAGAAAATTTTTTGTGTTTTTTTCAATTTCTCACAAAAAAATCGACTTTTTTTGCGTAATAAATAATGTGAGGCAAAAAAGGAGGATTTTTATGAAGATCAAAGAAATTGTCAGTAAATTATTGATTGAGGCAATTAAAGTTAAAGCAAGTGATATTTTCTTTTTCCCGAAAAAAGAAAACTTGATGGTTAAATTTCGGACCGGTAAGGGTCTAATTGAATATGCAGGTTTTACTTTGGAGACGGGAAAGGAAATTATCAATTTTTTTAAGTACAGTGCTCAGATGGATATTGCAGAACATCGTCGCCCGCAGGTTGGCGCAATGACATATGAGAATGAAGGACATGAATATTTCTTGCGTTTATCTAGCTTAGGAGATTTTTCCGATCAAGAGTCACTGGTTATTCGAGTCATCTATGGGATTGACCATAGTCAATATTTTATTCCAGAGCAGCTGGGAACAATTGAAGAGCTGGCTAAGAGTCGCGGATTGATTATTACTAGTGGTCCAACTGGCTCGGGCAAGACAACGACAATGTATGAAATTGCTAAGAAAATGAGCCAAAACAAAGTAGTAATGACAATCGAGGATCCTGTTGAAATTCATGAGTCTTCTTTTTTGCAAGCACAAGTCAATAACGAAGCGGGAATTGATTACCAAAACCTGTTAAAGGCGGCATTACGGCATCGTCCAGATATTTTAATTATTGGAGAAATTCGTGATCAAGGAACAGCACGTTTAGCAGTTGATGCAGCTTTAAGTGGACACCTGGTTTTTGCGACAGTTCATGCTAAAAGTACTTTGCAGACTATTTCTCGACTAGAGGGATTAGGTATTAGGTGTGACGAACTGACAAATTGTCTAACTGCAGTGTCGTATCAGCGATTATTAGTCAGTCAAGGAAAATTAAAGTGCTTGATGGATATTGCGGCAGATTCTTTGCTAAAAAAAGAGCTAGGCAAATCGGTTCGTGGTGAATTCGTTAATTGGCAGGAAAATCTAGAGCGTTTGTGGAAAGGAGGAGAAATTAATCATGAAGTATATTGGCAATTCCAAAAAGGATAAGTTAAATGGCGAAGAACAATTGGCCTTTTTGGATTATTTAAAACATAGTTTAGATAATGGTTTTTCTTTGCTCAATTCAATTGAATTAATGCCGGCATTGTGGCCAAAAAGGCGTCAGTTGATGGAAAGAATGGCTAGTCGCATGAAAGAAGGAGCAAGTTTTAGTACTGAACTGCTTAAACTAGGCTTTTCTAAAACGACAGTAACTCAGGTTAATTTGGCTTTACAGCAAGGAAACCTAGTTGAATGTTTGCAGCATTTAGCAACGTTGAATCGACTAAAACAGGAGCAGATGAAAAAACTGCGGGCTGAATTATCTTATCCGTTGGTTTTAGCGATAATGATGGTGATTTTACTGGTCTTTATGCAATCGTTTATTTCGACACAATTCAGCGATAGCAGTGATCATTCAGGAGATATGGTCATGATTGGTCTGATCATTATTGTATTGCTGGGCTTATATTTTTTTGCTAAGATCGTTACTTTGCTCAATAAACAGGATTATTCATCAATGAAAAAACTGAGTAAATATCCGTTAATTGGGCAGGTAGTTATGCTGTATATTCATTATTTGTTGGTTTATGACATTGGACTGCTGCTAGCTAGTGGCTTTTCATTGCAGCGAATGTGCGAATATGCGGCAGATCAAGAGAAAGGTTCATTGCAGCAAGCACTGGGACAAAAGATAGGGCACGATTTAGCTGAAGGAAAAAATTTAGAAGAAATTATTAATGCAGAGGATTTTTTGCCTAATAGTTTATTAGTTTTATTGCAGACTGGCTCTGAGCGAAAGAGCTTGAGTAAGCGCTGTTTGTTATTAGGACGTAGCCTATTTTTGGATTTAACTGAAAAAATTGAGAAATTAGTCGTCAATGTTCAACCAGCTTGTTTTATTTTAATTGGCTTATGCATTATTGGAATGTATTTGAAGCTGTTATTACCAATGTATTCAATGATGCAAGGACTATAGAAAAAGTGACGTTAAAGATAAAAGTAAAAAAATAGAGTGAAGAAGAGGATTAAGTTAAAAATGAAAGAGAAGATGAAGAAGTATTTAGCAAACATTATGGCTAAGCGCCGCAAGCAAGAGGGTTTTACTTTGATTGAAATGGTTGTGGTAATTGCCATTATCGTGATTTTGATTTTGCTAATTGTGCCTAATTTGATTAATCAAAAGAAGAATGCTGAAACTAAAACTGCGGATGCATTTAGGACTACTGTGCAAACGCAAGTTGAGTTATATAAGGATAAATATGGTGAACCTAAAGATTTTGAAGATCTAAAAAAGGACGATTACTTAACTGGTGATCAAATTACTAAAGCTAAAAAGAATTTCACGTTAGACAGTGGCGAAGTTGTTGAAAAGAAATAAATTAGCCGGCTTTTCCCTACTAGAAGTAATAATTACACTTGGTGTTTGCTGTGGCATTTTGTTGATTGGTAGTTTGCAGTTAAAAAGATATCAAGAAAAACTGATTTTTGATAATACTGTTAAAAGAGTTACGACGGCACTTGATCAAACTTCGAGGTACAGTACGATCAAGGAGGTTACTATTGGCGTATCATATCTAGCTAGATCCAATCAAATTTTATTCTCTGGCGGAAAATATCACAAAAGTATTCCAGTTGATCAAAATATCAAAATTACTGGCTTGGATCATTTTAAATTCAACCTGACTGGTTATTCTAAACCAGGTACGGTGACTTTTAGTGGCTACGGAATGGAAAAAAGCCTGAAATATCAAATGCTGTGGGGGAGAGTAGCGGAATGATAAAAGTTAAAGGATTTCTAGTAATTGAGAGCTTTATAGCAATTATAATTGCTGTGATTGCTGTTAGTTGCTTTTATATAACTGTAGCTGAAAATCAGAAAAATGGTCGTGAGATGGAATTAAAAACAGATCGTGCTTATGCTTACCATATACTGACTAAAACTGACCTGGAGCAAGTAACAGTTCACGATCGAATTTATCAAAAGGCAGGACGTAATCATGTTTGGGATGCAACGACTAAACAAACTTTTGCGGTCAAAGAGTAAAGGTTTTATGTTAGCTGAAGCAATGTTTTCGCTTTTTATTACTATGATGGTGCTACTAATTTTACAAAATTTATTGTTGAGTGTTAAAAAAGCAAACTTGAATCAAAATCAGCATGTCAATGAAGTAGCCTATGCTTATGTACAGCTAGAAAATTTTATGCGGGCTGACAAAATTAAGGCAGTGTATCCAGTAACTAAATTAGCTATAAGTAATAGTGCTTCCTTTAAGTGCATCGATCAAAAAGGCGATGCAACTACTTACCGAATTGAATACTATAAAAAGAACGTACTTAAAGTATCTGGTGCAGGGAAAGGCTATATGCCGTTATTATTTAACGTTGAAAAGGCTGCTTTTAAAACCACTAAAGATAGCATCATTATTAGGGTAACAGAGAAAAATAAGGGTGCATCAGATTTAGTTTTTCAGCTTGATGAGGAACAGGAAAAGAAAAATGCTAAAACCAAAGAAAAAGACGCATAACGTAAAAGGCAGTGCCTTACTAAGTAGTGTATTAGTTTTAATGACCACGCTTTTGTTTATCAAAATGTATCAAGATATTTATCATGCTAGCATGGAGAACAATCTCCTAATTATCGAATGCTTAACGGATGATTGACTTTCCTTGCACCTCTTTATCCCTTTCTATAAAATAATTAAGGTATGGAGGGACCGCTATGGAAAATTTTGAAAAACTTTTTAATCAGTTTTTAGACTGTGTGCAAACTTTGCAAACTGCATTAAATGTTTCATTTACAGAAGCCTTAGTAGAGACTTTTGATAACTTAGAAAGTGGCAAGATTAAGGTTGAAAATGGTGCACCGGATGAAAAAACAGTGGCTGAATTAAGTCAAAAGTATCAAGCAATAGATTATGACGAAATTAGCCAAAAAGAAAAGGCTCAAGTCTTTACTTTTCTAACTTTAAAGGCAGTTAATGATGATGGCTTTGATGTTAACCAAATGCCTACTCCACCTGCAATTGCTACAGTAGTAGCAATGTTGATGCATAAATTATTAAAAGATCAAAAGATGGAAATCGTTGATCCTGCTGTGGGTACAGGGAATTTGTTGTTTTCAATTATTTCTCAACTTAAGGCACTCAATCATTCTAAGGATAATTATCAATTGGTAGGGATTGATAACGATGAAGATATGTTAAGTTTGACAGATGTGGCTGCGCATCTGAATAATATTGACATTGAGTTATATCATCAAGACGCTTTAATGCCTTGGATGTGTCCTAACGCTGATGCAATTGTAAGTGATTTACCTGTAGGCTATTATCCAGTTGATGAGAATGCCAAGAATTTTGAAAATCAGGCTAAGAAAGGTCATTCTTTTGCTCATTTGTTGTTAATCGAACAAATTATTAATAATTTAAAGCCTAATGGCTATGCCTTTTTGGTAGTTCCTAAGTCTATTTTGTCAGGCAAGATTGGCGCTGATTTTATGCCATGGTTAACTAAGAAAGTTTACTTGAAGGCAATTGTAGAATTGCCAGATGATATGTTTAAGAACAAGTTTAATCAAAAATCGGTTTTAGTTTTCCAAAATCACGGTGATGAGGCTAAAGCAAGCGAAGTTTTACTTACCAAACTCGGTTCCTTGAAAAAAGAAGAGGCTTTAATTCAATTTAATGTTAAACTTAACGAGTGGTATGCAAAGATTAACCATTAATTGATAAAGCACTTATTTTTTTGAAAGAAGAGGAATTAATTTTTATGAAAAAAGTTTTGGCAATTAACTCTGGTAGTTCATCTTTTAAGTACAAATTATTCTCATTACCAGATGAAAAGGTTCTTGCCAAAGGAATGGCTGATCGTGTAGGTCTTGAAAATTCATCATTTGAGATTAAGTTAGCTGATGGTACTAAGCACGTTGAAAAAACTGAAATCCCAGATCAAGAAGCTGCAGTTAGCTTATTGATCAAGTTTTTAAAAGGATACCATGTTGTTGAAGAACTAACTGAAATTGTCGGTGTAGGACATCGTGTTGTTAATGGTGGAGAGTACTTTAAGGATTCTACTATTATTACTAAGGAAAATCTGCCTAAGATCTACGAATTGTCAGATTATGCTCCGCTTCACAATCCTGCTGAGGCTCGCGGAATTGAAGCTTTTATGAATGTTTTACCAAATGTGCCAGAAGTTGCGGTTTATGATACTACTTATCACCGTAATCTTGATCCAGTACATTATTTGTATTCACTTCCTTATGAATATTATGAAAAATATGGTGTACGTAAATATGGTGCTCATGGTACTTCAATTCGCTATACAGCACCGCGTGCTGCTAAATTATTAGGTAAAGATTTAAAAGACTTAAAGTTAGTCATCTGTCACTTGGGATCAGGCGCATCAATTACTGCAGTTAAGGATGGCAAGTCTTACGATACCTCAATGGGCTTTAGTCCAATTGCCGGAATTACAATGGCTACTAGAACCGGTGATATCGATCCTTCACTCGTGCAACATCTAATGAAGGTAGAGCATAAGTCGATGGATGAAATGATTTATATCATGAATAATAAGTCTGGTTTGTTGGGCTTGTCAGGAATTTCACCAGATATGCGCGATGTGCGTGAAAGTGATAGCGAACGGGCTAAGTTAGCAAGAAAAATTTTCATTAATCGTATTATTCGCTACGTTGGTGCTTATATTGCCGAAATGGGCGGCGTTGATGCAATTATCTTTACTGCTGGTATTGGTGAACATGATACTGGTGTGAGAAAAGCGGTTCTTGACGCTTTCGCATATATGGGTGTTGTTGTAGATAATGAAGCTAATGAAAGTGTTAGTGAAGGACTAATCACAAAAACAGATTCCAAAGTTGCAGGAATGGTTATACCAACTAATGAAGAATTGATGATTGAACGTGATGTGGTACGTTTGACTAATATTGATTAAGCATTTTTATCGCATGTAATGTGTGTCTATGCTATAATGAATAAGTATCTCAAGGGGATGTTTTGGGATTCGACAGGCGTAGACCCGCATTGACTGCGGTTCGTAGGTTACGACTACGTAAAAACGTTACAGTTAAATATAACTGCAAATAACAAAAATTCTTACGCATTAGCTGCTTAATTTAAGCGCATGTGTTGCTCCTTGTCGGTTTACTCGTGGCTGACACCGAGTATCAACTTTAGCGAGTTACGTTTAACTACCTCACCTGAATAGTTAAAAAGAGTCTTAACAGGTTAGCTAGCCCATCTTAGCCCTGTTATATGGCGTTTTGAGCTAGTGAAGTTCAAGTAATATAACTATGATCGTAGAGGTCAGTGACGAGATGCGTTTGGACAGGGGTTCAATTCCCCTCATCTCCATAGATAACCGTTCTAGATGTTGTTCTAGAGCGGTTTTTTGTTTTGTTAAGATATCCGTTTGACCGAAGTTTAACCGAAATCTCGATTCGCATTATAAATTTATGTTATGCATTACCCATAAAAATAAGTATTAAACATTATAGGAAGGAAATCATATAATAAATACTAACTTAAAACTTACTTTAGATAATCAGCGAAAAGGTGAAGCATAATGATTGAATATAAGAATAAATATTTTGCAGGTGAAAGAATTCTTTATGGATTAACTGATGCAATCCTTGATGGTATTACATTTGGCAGTGGTGAATCTCCCTTAAAAGAAGCTAAAAATATCAGATTAAAGAATTCAATTTTTAAATGGAAATATCCACTTTGGTATGATGAAAATGTGAAAGTTGAAAATACCACGTTTGAAACTATGTCACGGTCTGGAATTTGGTATACCAAGAATATTTCAATTAAAAATAGTGCTTTACAGGCACCTAAATTATTCAGAAGGACAAGTCATATTATTTTAGATAATGTTCATTTTGCTAACGCAGAAGAAACAATGTGGACTTGTAATGATATTAAGATTACCAATTCTCAAATTAATGGTGATTATTTTGGTAAAGATAGCCAGAATATTTATCTTGATCACGTTTCCGTTGTGGGAAATTATGTTTTTGATGGTGCAGAAAACATTGAAGTTCATAATTCAACTTTTATCTCTAAAGATGCTTTTTGGAATTGCAATAATGTCACTATTTACGATTCAATTATTGATGGTGAATATTTAGCTTGGAATACTAACAACATTACGTTAATTAATTGTAAAATTGAAAGTGATCAGGGCTTGAACTACATTGATCACCTGGAGATTAAGAATGGTTCCTTGATTCATACAGATTTAGCTTTTGAATATGTTTCTAATTTAGATGTGGAGCTTAATACAAAGATTGATAGTATTAAAAACCCAATTTCTGGTAAAATTACGGTACCTGAGATTGGTACTTTGATTATCGATCCAGATAAGGTAGATCCATCTAAAACCGAGCTTGATTGTCCGAAAATAGGTACAAAAATTGTTCATTCTGATACGAACCAAACACCAAAGGATTAGTGAGATATATGCAATATGATTTTGAAAATGCACCAGATAGGTCAAAGACTGATTCAGTAAAGTGGGATGTGAAGTCTGGTGAATTACCAATGTGGATTGCCGATATGGACTTTAAGACGGCACCTGAAATTATCGAGGCAATGCAACAAAAATTGACATTAGGTGCATTTGGTTATGAGTTCCCACAAGCAGATTATTTTAATGCTGTCGCTGATTGGTATGAAACAGAACATAATCATCGGCCACAAACAAATTGGATGATTTTTACTACTGGAGTAGTCCCTGCTATTTCATCAATTGTACGCCGCATTTCACATATTGGTGATAATGTTTTAGTACAAGAGCCAGTTTATAATATTTTTTATAATTCCATTTTGAATAATGGGCGCCATGTTTTGTCGAGTGATTTAGCTTTCGATGGTAAAAGTTATTCAATTGACTGGGCTGACTTGGAACAAAAATTAGCTGAGCCGCTAACGACTTTGATGATTTTTTGTAACCCACATAATCCAGTAGGAAAAGTTTGGACTACTGAAGAAGTACAAAAAATTGCGGATCTTTGTCACCAATACCATGTAACATTGCTATCGGATGAGATCCATGGTGATTTGGTTAGACAAGGTCCAGATTACACGCCAGCCTTTTCTGTAACAGGTGAAGCACAAAATAGTGTGATTTCACTAGTGTCTCCAAGTAAAACCTTTAATGTTGCTGCTCTTCATGCTGCTACGGCGATTGTTCCTGATGAGAACTTACGGAATATGGTTAGTCGCGGTTTAAATAGTGATGAAGTAGCCGAGCCTAATTTATTGGCGATTCCAGCAACGATTGCGGCTTATGAGCAAGGCCATGATTGGCTTAATGCTTTGAAAAAACAGTTAAAGCAAAATTTTGCGTATGTGCAGAATTTTATTGAAAAAAACATTCCTGAAGTACAAATCATTTCGGGCAATGCGACATATTTGATGTGGATCGATGTGCAAAAGATCAGTACTGATTCACAGGAATTAGCAGAGTTCATTCGCCAAGAAACTGGGCTGATTATTTCAGCTGGTAGTGTTTATCGTGGAAATGGCCATGATTTTATTCGAATTAATCTAGCTTGTCCTTTGACGATGGTCAAGGATGGGATGCAAAGATTAGCTACAGGTATTCGTAAGTATAACAAGTAGCTTTACATGTAAAACAAATAGTATACATATATCTAAGAAAAGGGTTTCATTTATTCTACCTTAAAGTTTATACTTTAATTGAGGTGATTTAAATGGAACCATTATTTTTAACCCCATACTTTAGACCAAAAATTTGGGGTGGACGTAAATTAGATGATATTTTTCACTATGATATTCCAGAAGGAAAAGTTGGAGAAGCTTGGATTATTTCAGGTTACAAGGATGACGCGTCAACTGTAACAGATGGGCCACTTAAGGGAATGTCATTGCGGGATGTTTACTTGAAGCATCTGGAATTGTTTGGCAACCCTAAGGCCAAGGAATTTCCATTATTGGTAAAATTCTTAGATGCTAATGATAATTTATCAGTTCAAGTACACCCGGATGATGATTATGCTCGCAAAGTAGAAAATGATTCTGGTAAGACTGAGTCTTGGTATGTAATGCAAGCTGATCCAGGTGCTTATATTATTTATGGTCATCATGCGAAAAGCCGTGAAGAATTAGCTGATATGATCCACAAAGGCGAATGGGATAAGTTGCTCAGAAAAGTTCCGGTTAAAGCAGGCGATTTCTTCTATGTGCCAGCAGGTACAATTCATGCTTTAACTAAGGGATGCTTAGTAATTGAAACTCAACAGTCAAGTGATGTAACTTACCGCTTGTATGACTACGATCGTGTGGGCAAGGATGGTAAAAAGCGTGAGCTTCATACTCAAAAGTCAATTGATGTGACCACTGTTCCCCATGTTGATCCTAAGTTAGATGTTAAGACTAGCCAAGATCAAGATGCAGAAATTAAGACATTGGTTGAACCACCACTTTCACCACACTTTTATTTGTGGCAAATTGACCTTGATGGTACTTGGAAGACCGGCTTAAAGGATCATCCATACCTGTTAGTTTCCGTTATCAAAGGCGAAGGAAAATTAGAAGCTGATGGCAAGTCATATGATTTGAAGATGGGAACTAATTTAATTATTCCAAATGAGATGAAGAATTTCACTTTCACTGGTAAAATGAGAATAGTTATGTCTGCACCAGGTGAGGAATAACCGTTTAAATTTATCAGAATTAGGAGTGAGAAATCGTGATCTATGTCGCTTGTGGCTCAGTTATGATGGTGGTAGGAATAATTTGGTTGATTAACCCAGCCAAAAAGCCTAACCGAATTTATGGCTATTTATCTTATCTTGCGCAAGTTAACCAGGATAGTTTTAAGTTTGCTCAGAAGAGGGCAAGTTGGTATTGTATCCTGTTTGGGTTTATTCAAGCACTGTTAGGAGTAATCATTCACTATTTGAATTGGGATCGCTATTTTCTCATTTGGCTGTTAACATTTTATTTATTTATCTTATTGCCAATTGTTTATACCGAAAAAAGTTTGAAAACATTTTTGTCTAAACGACATGAATTGCCACATGACTATGTCGATCCTGATCAAGTGAAGCATAAGAGAACAAAAGGATTTAGGGATTGATAATGAGTTTGAGAATATTAATGGTTGAAGATGACACTTCCGTAGCTGAAATGATGGGAATGTTTTTCAAAAAAGAAGGTTGGCAACAAGACATTGCTGTCGATGGTGTCGAAGCCGTCGATATGTTTAAAAAGAACGCGGATAAGTATGATCTGATTACGTTAGATTTGAATTTGCCAAAAAAAGATGGGATTCAAGTAGCTAAAGAGGTACGGGCAATTTCGCCGACAGTGCCAATTATTATGCTTACTGCTCGTGGCAGTGAATCAGATCAAGTGTTGGGGCTAGGTATCGGAGCTGATGAGTATGTCACTAAACCATTTAGCCCAATTGCTTTGATTGCCCGCATTAAGGCTTTGCATCGCCGCGTGATGATGGAAGAAGAACCAGCTCATACTCAAGAAGATAATGAAGACTATGAGATTACGACCGATCATTTGAAGATTTCAAAAAATAGACGAGAAGTTTTATTTGATAATCAGCCGGTAATGGGTTTGACACCAAAAGAATTTGATTTGCTGTATACAATGGCACAAAAGCCTAGACAAGTCTTTTCTCGTGACCAATTACTAGAACTAGTTTGGGGCTATGAGTATTATGGTGAAGAAAGAACTGTTGATGCTCATATTAAAAAGCTTCGACAGAAATTAGAGAAGGTTGGTGCCAAGGTGATCCAAACTGTCTGGGGCGTCGGTTACAAGTTTGATGATTCGCAGGTCAAATAATGAAATTAATTTACCAAAATATGTTGAGTTTCTTACTCATTATTGTGACAACTATCTCGATTATTGGTTACTCAGAGATTGGTTATGCGCGTAATCAAGCTTATACGCAAAACTACCAGCGGATGGAAAGCTACGCTAACTCTTTGGGAAACTTGGCGGAAGCTGATAGCCAAAATGGAACTGCATTACTTAGCAATAACTTCTTGAATCAATTAGAATATGTTCTTCGTGGTGATGATGCTCATTTACGTATTTTTAATGATAAAAATGAGCAGATTTATCCCAAAATAAAGGCTAGAATTCAGCTTTCGCAAGAAGTTTTTACTACTTTAAAAAATGGGCAAGAGATTAGAATTCAAAATAATCATAATGAAAATTCACCGATTAGTTCAACTAAGGATGCCTACACGGGGGTTTTGGTTCCATGGATGAATGGCAAAAATCTTGTTGGCATTGTTTGGATAGGATCGAGAGTAAAGCATGTTGAGCGACCGATTTTAATGGCTAAACGCAATTTGTTGCGTGCATTGTTAATTACTGTAGCGGTTGGATTGTTGCTGAGCTTTATTATTTCTTATTATTCAACTAAACGAATTAAGCGATTATCACGTGCTACGCAAAAAGTTGCATCAGGTAACTTTAATGTGCAAATTGAGCATAAGGATAGCGATGAAATTGATCAATTGGCTGAGAATTTCAACAAAATGGTGCAGGCTTTGAAGCAGTCGAACGAAGAGGTTAAGGCCCAAGAAGAGCGACGAGACCAATTCATGGCTGATGCTGCTCATGAAATGCGGACGCCATTGACAACAATTAATGGCATTCTAGAGGGCTTGCAATACGATGCTATCCCAGAGGATTCTAAACCGAAGTCAATCGCGTTAATGCAGCGCGAAACTAAACGATTAATTCGGTTAGTCAATGAAAATTTGGACTATGAAAAGATTCGAAATAATCAAATTATGCTGGTTAAGACTAACTTTAATGCCACAATTATTCTGCATGATTTGAAGTCGCAATTAAAACAAAATGCAACTAAAGCCAACGATGAGCTGGTTGTAGAGGCACCTGATCAGTTGCCTATTTATGCAGATCGTGACCGTTTTACCCAGGTAATGGTTAACTTAGTTCAAAATGCGATTCAATTCACTCATGATGGCAAAATTATTATTTCGGGTAAACGGATAGAGCATGGAACACAATTATCGGTTAAGGATAATGGTATTGGCATGAGCAAGAATCAGACTAAGTATATTTTTGAACGCTTTTTCAAGGCTGATCCATCGCGTGCTCGAATGGGAACTGGCGAATCAGGCTTGGGACTTGCGATTGTTTCTTCTTTGATTAAGCAACATGGTGGCAAAGTAGAAGTATTTTCCACACCAGGTAAAGGTTCCACATTCACCGTGACCTTTTATGACAAGGGCTATGAACAGTTTGTAGCTAAAAACTAAAAAAAGAACGCACAGTTTTTCTTGAAAGGTCTGTGCGTTCTTTTTAGTTATTGGTATTTTCTGAACTGTTTTTGTTTTTCTTATTCTTATTCTCTTTAATATTTTTAACGCTGTCAGGAACTTGGGTAATTTCTTGTTTTCTATCCTTTAGTTCAGCGGCATCAGTACGGTAAAGATTAGTAGTTGTACTGCGATGTCTGCTATAAAGCGAGGTGGAATTGCCAGCTAATTCATTTCTGATAGCGATCATTTTTTGATAATTGACGGAATAATCAAATTGGGTTGGATCAGTTGGAACAAAGTCAGTTGGGGTGTAGAAGCGTAACAAATTGTGGTTGTTTAATAAATCAGAATAGTGTAATGATGCCTTGGCCTTTTGTGCTAGCTCAGAGATTTCTTTTTTCTCTTGAGGAGTAAAATTAATGATTTGTTTACCGCTAACTCGGTCATAAACGGTACCTTTGATTCCTTTAGCACCAACTATGATATATCTGGAGCTGACAATGGTCCCATTACGAAAGACGATCCAATTTTGTCTTTTAGGCGAAAGCATGTCGCTACCGAATTGGACATAGTTTTTATTGTTAATACCGAGCAAATGCATCAGTGTTGGCAAGACATCAATTTCACCAGCAATTTCATGGTTAATTTTTCCTTTCAAATTATTGGCATGAATCATGAATGGAACACGCTGCATTTGAACATTATTGTAAGTATTCCACGTGTCAGAGCTTTCACCAATAATTGGTGCTAAGGTTTCATTTTCAGAATTACTTAACCCATAGTGATCACCATAAATGACTACCATTGAGTTTTTGTAAAGACCAGAAGACTTTAAGTAGCGGAAAAATTCACGCAATGCCTCATCTAGGTAGTGGGCAGTTTCAAAGTAATTGTTGATAGTTTGGTCGGCAGTGTTTGTAGTCTTAAAGTTAGGGTCCTTGTCTTCTTTATCTAAGTTAAACGGAATGTGGTTGGTTACCGTAATGAACTTAGCATAGAAAGGCTGCTGCATCTGCTCTAAATATTTAACGCTTTCGGCAAAAAGCAGCTTATCTTTTAACCCATAGCCGCTTGCATCTTTACTTTGGGAGCTATAGTAATTTTTATCAAAGAAATAATTATAGCCCATATTTTTATAAACATCATTTCGATTCCAAAAACTACCGACGTTGCCGTGAAAGACAGCGGAAGTATAGCCATCTTGACGCAAAATTTGCGGTGCAGCTTGAAAGGTGTTTTCCGAACCTAAAGAAGTGAATAAAGATCCGTCGGGAATACCGTAAGTACTAGTTTCTAGCATGTTTTCCGCGTCACTGGTTCTACCTAGACCAACTTGGTGGTAGAAGTTGTTAAAACTGAGCGTATGTTTATTTTGATAAAGTGAATTTAGAAACGGCGTCACTTCTTTGCCATTAACCTTAAGATTAATTAAAAATTGCTGGAAACTTTCTAAGTGGATGATAATCACATTGCGGTTTTTCTCAATACCAAAATATGAGGAAGATGGAGCAGCATTTTGTTTTTTGGTGAAAGTTAAAATCTGGTTCAAGTCTGCAGCGTTGGCATTTTTAGTGACTTGAACATTTTGCGCACTCTTGAAGCAATCATAAGCGGTAAAGGTGTCAATACCAAGGTATTTAACGACATAGGAGCGATCAAAAGTGTTGCGCAATAAGCGCGGACGAGAAGTTTCTGCCAAAAAAATGTTAAGGGTTAGGATAAATGCGCCTACTGAGGTAATCGCAAAGGGAGTGGATAAACCATAAGATCTTTGATCAATTTTGATTTTATGAATGATCAGTAAAGTAACAATAACGATCAAATCAATCCAGATAATAATGTCTGTTGGATGCAGAAGAGCAACGGTACTTTTACCTAGACCCTGCGAAACTTTACCAACGTTAGACATCGTTTTAATTGTTAAAAAGTCCGAAAATTGACGATAGTAGATAATATTTGCAAAAAGCAATGCCGTATTGGCAAAATCTAAAATTAACATTGTGATGTAAGAGATCAGCGGTTTAGGAATATAAAAACCGAAGCTGATTAAAATGATGGCGGACCCTACGGGGCTGAGCCACATAATGAAATGTTGATACGGGTCGCTCAAGCCTAAATTGAAATCAAAATAAGCTGCAAAAATATATTTCAGCCAGAAACAAACAACTAAAAGGGTTAAAAAGCCCGTTCGTGTTTGAATAAAACTGATAATTTTCTTTTTTTCCATATAATGCTCCTTTAACATCTTTTAATTTTAATGGTTCACCTCTTTTAAAACAATAATTTGCTAAGAGTTATCTTTTTTTTAAGATTTTCCAGCCGTGAAAATAGGTATAATCTATAATGAATATTTTGGAAAGAGGCAAAGTATGCTATTTTTGGGCCCACTTTATAGTTTTTTAGCTAAACAGTATGCAACTAATATTAACCACTTTGCATTAGTTAAATTAACCTTATTAGCGCTGGATAAAACAATATTTTATTTTTTAATTTTTGCTGTATTGCGTTTAATTTGGCTTCTTTTGGTGCGCCGCAGAAGATCAATTAGGTCTGAAGCTAGCGTTTGGGTCTTTTCTTTTTACATAATCTTAGTTTTGATGCTGACAACTTTTAGAAATACCTACTTTCCGTGGCAGCTTGATTTTAATTTCTCTAGGCCATTGAGTGATATTAACTTGGTATTCATGAAGGAAACTTGGAAATTAGTCTATGCTCCCAGTCATTTGGATTTCTTTTATAATTCTTTTGGCAATGTCTTGTGCTTTGTGCCGTTTGGCATTTTTTTCCCCATTGTTTTTTCAAAAAGAGCAACGTTTTTAAGGACGGTACTGATGGGGATGCTGTTTTCAGTGGGAATTGAGACTCTGCAGTTTTTGCTGGTGACGGGGGTTAGCGATATTGATGATGTTTTCTTCAATACTTGTGGAGCAATTTTGGGTTATGTGATTTTTAAAATTGTCAAAAAAGCCTGAATGCGCTTATAATGTACTGGTATTTATAAATCAAGATTGTTAAAATAGGTTTGTGAAAAATATTTTATTTAGTTAGGAAGCAGATTTATGAGTTTAATTAAATTTGATAGTAGTAAATTAACTCCATTTGTTCACGAAAATGAATTAAGTGAAATGCAAGCTATGGTAAATGCTGCTAACACTGAACTCCGTGAAGGTACCGGTGCTGGTAACGATTTCCGTGGTTGGCTTGACTTGCCAGTAGATTATGACAAGGATGAATTCGCTCGTATTAAGAAGGCTGCCAAGAAGATTCAAAACGATTCAGATGTTTTAATTTGTATCGGTATTGGTGGTTCATACCTTGGTGCACAAGCTGCAATTGAATTCTTGAACAGTAACTTCTATGGTAAGGCTGACAGCGATATGCCAACTGTTGTCTTCTGTGGTAACTCACTTTCAGGCTCATACCTTTATGACTTGATTGAATGGTTAGGCGACAAGGACTTCAGTGTTAACGTAATTTCTAAGTCAGGTACTACTACTGAACCATCAGTAGCCTTCAGAATCTTCAAGGACAAGTTAATCAAGAAGTATGGTAAGGAAGAAGCTGCTAAGAGAATTTACGCAACTACTGACCGTCAAAAGGGTGCTTTAAAGACTGAAGCTGATGCAGAAGGTTACGAAGAATTTGTAGTTCCTGATGATGTTGGTGGTCGTTACAGTGTTCTTTCAGCTGTTGGTTTACTTCCAATCGCTGCTTCAGGTGCTGACATTGACGAATTGATGAAGGGTGCTGCAGACGCACGTGCTGACTACACTGATACTGATTTGTCAAAGGCAACTCCATACCAATACGCAGCACTTCGTAACATCCTTTACCGTAAGGGTTACACTACTGAAATTGTTGAAAACTATGAACCAAGTTTAAGAATGTTCGGTGAATGGTGCAAGCAATTAATGGGTGAATCAGAAGGTAAGGATCAAAAAGGTATTTACCCATCAAGCGCTAACTTCACTACTGACCTTCACTCACTTGGTCAATACATCCAAGAAGGTTTACGTAATTTATTTGAAACTGTTATCCGTGTTGAAAATCCACGTCATGATGTTAAGATCCCAGGCGATGAAAAGAACCTTGACCAACTTAACTTCTTGGAAGGTAAGAGCTTGAACTACGTAAACGATCGTGCTTATGAAGGTGTTGTTTTGGCTCACACTGATGGTGGTGTTCCAGTTATGACTGTTAACATTCCAGACCAAAGTGTACATACTTTAGGTTACATGATTTACTTCTTCGAATTAGCAATTGCTATTTCAGGTTACTTGAACGGTATTAACCCATTCAACCAACCAGGTGTTGAAGCTTACAAGCGTAACATGTTTGGTTTACTTAACAAGCCAGGTTACGAAAACTTACACGACGACTTAGCTAAGCGTCTTTAATATTAGATATACTCAGCATATTTGATAGTATGCGTATTAATATAATTAGCTGTGCTAATTAAAGAAAGAGTAGGAAACAAAGGTTTTTTGCTCTTTCTTTTTTTGTGGAAAGGATTTTTGTGTGAAAGAGAATACAAAAAATGTTTTAGCAGTATTATCAGCTGCGTTTATGTCATTTGTCGGAATTTTGACGGAAACTAGTTTAAACGTCACTTTTCCTACGATGATGAAGCAATTTGGTGTCGGTTTGGATATAATTCAATGGACGACAACAGGATATTTATTGGCGATTGCGATTATTATGATTTGTTCTTCATATTTGAATGAACGTTTTACTGCGCGGCAATTGTTTATTGTTGCTTGCGTTGGTTTTATGATTGGAAGCGTAATTAGTGCTGTAGCACCTAATTTTCCTATTTTACTGTTAGGTCGGCTGATTTCAGCTCTAGGTGCAGGATTAAGTACACCGTTGATGTTTAACTTAGTAACCGAAGTTATGCCTCGCAAAAAATGGGGCGTTTACATGGGAATCGCCGGCTTAGTAGTAGCTATGGCACCGACTTTAGGACCAGCATTTGGCGGTATCACTACTTTTTATCTTAACTGGCGCTGGATTTTTGGTTTTGTTACAATTTTTGCGATCATTGTTTTTGTTGCCGGGCTATTTGTAGTCGGTAAGTATCATGAACAAACTAAAAATAGTTTTGATTGGCTATCATTTATCGTTTTAGCTATAGCATTTATTACTTTGACATTAGGCGTAAATCAAATTAGTAATGGATTTGTTAATCCTTTAATGTGGATTTTATTAATTGTGACTGCAATTTTAATTTGGCTATTTGTTAGATTATCTAAAAAATCATCCAGGAAATTGTTAGATCTAGCCGTATTTAAGCAAAAAGCGTTTGTTTATGGTGCGTTAGCTTACTTTTTATTGCAATTTAATAATATTGGTATCAGTTTTGTATTGCCTAACTACATCCAAATTGTCGGAAAGCAAACATCTTTAGTTGGTGGTTTGATTTTGCTACCAGGTAGTATTATTGCAGGGCTACTCAATCCATATTTTGGTAGCCTATATGATAAAAAAGGAGCTAAATTGCCACTTTATTTAGGTGGCTTCTTAATGGCGATCAGCTGCTTGTTATTTGCTATTTTTGGCTTAAATTTGACTGTGATGATGATCATTATTATTTATGGCATCATGATGTTAGGACACAGAATGTCATTTTCTAACACGCTAGCTGAAGCTTTGAAGGTAGAAAAAGGAGCATTGCGCGCCGATGCAACCGCAGTTTGTCAGACTAGCCAGCAATTAGCCGGTTCTGTAGGAACAACTATCTTAGCAGCAATTATGTCGATTTGGCAGAAAAAGGGTGCAGCGTCCTATGCACTGGCGACAGCTCAAGGTAGTCAGGCAGCCTTTTATTTTACTTTATTAATGGCATTAATCATTTTAATTAGCTACTGGAAAATGTTTAAAGCAGAAAAATAATATTTGACTAGTACATTAGCGTTAAAATAAGTTATAATACTAGACGGATGATGAAATTTAGTGAGAGATAAAAAGACGACTGACACACAGCCGTCTTTTTTCTATAAATTATATTTTGGCGTTTTCGTTGATAAAACTACGGATAATTTTTTCGCGCATAGCTAAGAAAACAGTGTTGTGTCCAGTCGGATGAACTCGATTGGTCAATAAAATTAGACCAGAGCGTTTGATGCGATCAAGAATAATTAAAGTACCAGTAAAACCCGTGTGCAAAATGATCGGATAATTTTGCTTTGGATCAAACCGAAGGTCCCATCCCCAAGAGCGTGGTTTTATGCCTTGGGGATTTTTATTATCAAATAGCTGGCTGACAGTCTTTTGACTATAAGGTAAAACATCCTTTAGTCCTAAATAACCTTGGGCGAAGGTAACTAAGTCTTGAAGATTGGAAAATAAGCCAGCAGAACCGCAATCTATTCCAAGTTGTCTAGCTTTAGGATCATGTGGAATACCTTGCAAGACATGGCCATCAACTAGGGCAGTAGGCACGCAATCATCCTTTTGTGGTGAAAAAGTAGTATTTTCAAGCGGCATTTGATTGAGGACTTGCTCTGTGACTACTTCTTGGACAGGTTTACCAAAAATCTTTTTAATAACTAATCCAAGTAAGATAAAGTTTGTATCGGCATACCGCATCTTGTGTTCAAATTCGTCAGTTACTGGCAGATTGATAATTGCTTGTAGTAAGGCATCATGATCTAGTTTGTCGCGGTGGGGGATCCAGCCACGAATGCCACTAGTATGGGTTAGCAAGTGATAAAGGCGTACACGCGGGTCTTTAAATTCAGGAATAAATTGCTGCAAGGGCTCAGTAAAGTTAAGTTTGCCTTGGTCATAAAGCTTAAGCAAGACATTTTCTGTTGCTAAAACCTTAGTCAAACTAGCTAGGTCGTATTCTGCAAAAGGGCTCAGCTGAGTAACTTCTGGGTAGATACTAGCAAAACCAGTAGTTGATGTAAAAATTTGCTTATTTTTGATAAAAGTGTAATTGACGCCTGGAACAACGCGTTCAAAAACCATTGATTCAATTAAATGCTGTGTTTTATTAAAGTCGATCATGTTTCACCATCCATTAGCATTATTATAGTCAAAATTACTTGACAAGCATAGAAGAAAAAAGCATAATTATAAATGTTGATTCGCCCGTTGGTCAAATGGTTAAGACGCTACCCTCTCAAGGTGGAGTTATGAGTTCAATTCTCGTACGGGTGATTTACTGGGATATAGCCAAATTGGTAAGGCACAGGATTCTGGTTCCTGGATGTTTGGGTTCGAGCCCCAATATCCCAATAATTAGAAAGGCTGTAGCATTAGAGCTACAGCTTTTTTTGTACACAAAAAAGGATTCCCGCGGGAATCCTTTCTATTTACATACCAGCCTTAATGATTTTCTTTTCGGCCATCTTCTTTCTAAGTGCAAGCATTGCAGTATAAGTTGAAAGAATATAGACCTTCTTAGTTGGCAGTTTTTTAATTTCTTCAATTAGGCTATCATCATCTGGATTAGTACTCATTTGTCCTGGATCAAAGCCAGCAATTTCAAGTCTAAAGCCCATATCATGCCAGCGTTGACCACCGACGAGGATCTTTTTAATCTTTTCTTTGTCTAATCCTTCAAAATCAGCATCCCAAATCCAAGAAGTATCAATTCCATCAGCGTGGTTGGCATTAAGCAAGGCAACTAGTGAATAATCATCTTTTTCTGTATTAAGCATGTGCAAGACTTCATCCAAACCAACTGGGTTTTTAACTAGAATTAAATCGATATCCTTATCGCCATAGTGAATTAATTCTTGACGACCAAAGATCCGTTTATTTTCTGCAAAAGCTTGAGCAACTTCAGCTTCAGTTAATCCAAAGTGGCGTGCAACAGAATAGGCGGCTAAGGCATTATAAATGTTATAAGTACCACCAATATTAATGGAATATTGCTTGTTGCCCATTTGGAACGTTGAGCTATTAGGTGTTTGATCAATAATCTTGTTAACTGTAAAAGTTAAATCAGGACGGTGGTAGCCACAGTTAGGACAGAAGAAGTCACCTAAGTTGGCATAAATACGTTCATGATAATGTAAAATGTGGTCGCATTTTGGACAAAGAACACCATCGGTATTGACTGGAGCCTTGAAGTCGTTTTCAGGTTTGTCATCAGGAAGTTTAAAGCCATAAAAAATTTTCTTATTAGGCAATTCAACTGATGAAAAAATGCTTGCATCTCCGTTAGCGATAATTGTAGCGTCAGGTGCTAATTTAATACCATTAACGATCTTGTCATAAGTGGTATAGATTTCACCATAACGGTCCATCTGATCACGGAAAATGTTGGTTAATACAAAGACGCTAGGATGAAGTAATTTGGTCACCATTTTAACATTTGCTTCATCAACTTCTAGAACAGCGATTTTTCTTTTAACTCTCTTGTGCTTGTGAGCCAAAAAAGCGGTCACGATTCCTTGTTGCATGTTGGAACCAGATGGATTAGTTAACACATCACCATACTTTTTCTTTAAAGCTTCAACAATCAAAGCAGTAGTCATTGTCTTACCATTAGTTCCCGTGACAATAACAGTTTCATAGCCTTTGGCTAAAGAATTTAAAACTTCTGGATCAATTTTCATTGCTAATTTGCCTGGAAAACTGGTGCCGCCCTTAAGGGCATTATGCAAAAACCAATAGCTTGATTTACCGGCAACTTTAGCAATTCCTGATTTAAAACTCATGTACATCCCTCACTTTAAAACTATGTCTAAGTTTAGCATAGAGCGAGGATGAAAACGAGGTTTAATACCTACACAAATTTATTTTTTCCTCTATACTATTAAGGCGAAGACTTTTTGTTAAAAGGGAGGGCCAGCATGGCGCAATTATTTTTTCGTTATGGTGCAATGAGCAGTGGCAAAACAATTGAGATCTTGAAAGTAGCTCACAATTATGAAGCACAGGGGCGCAAGATTGCCCTAATGACCAGTGGCTTGGATAATCGTAGCGGTGTAGGAACCGTTGCTTCTAGAATTGGACTTCACCGAGAAGCAATTCCAATTACTGCTGATATGAATCTATTTGATTATATTAAAAAGATGAACAAAGCAGATGTTGCTGATGGTGATGGTAAACTAGCTTGTGTGTTAATTGATGAGGCACAATTTTTGAAGAGACATCATGTCTTAGAATGCGCTAAAATTGTAGATGTGTTCAATATTCCAGTAATGACCTTTGGCTTAAAAAACGATTTTCAAAATCATCTATTTGAAGGTAGTGAAAATTTATTGATTTTTGCTGATAAAATAGAAGAGATGAAGACCATTTGTCATTATTGTGGACACAAGGCAACAATGAATTTAAGAATTAACAATGGCAAGCCTGTTTATGAGGGTGAACAAGTACAAATTGGTGGCGATGAAAGTTATTATCCTGTTTGTCGCTATCATTACTTTCACCCAGGTGTTGAAAGATAGAGAGGATTTTTAGTTTATGGATAAAGTTATGGCTCAATTAGAGGGTCTAGTAGCTCACTATGAAGAACTTCAGGAAATGATGGCCGATCCTGAAGTTATTAATGATACTAAGCGCTACATGGAGATTTCTAAGGAAGAAGCCGATTTGCGTGAAGTAGTACAAAAATATAAGAAGTACAAAGAGGATAAAAAAGAGATTGAAGATAATAAAGAAATTATCTCCAGTGAAACTGATCCTGATTTAATTGAAATGGCTAAGGAAGAAAATTCTGAAATTGAGAAAGAAATTCCCGAGCTTGAAGATCAAATCAAGATTTTGATGTTGCCTAAGGATCCTAACGATGATAAAGATATTATCATGGAAATCCGTGGTGCTGCCGGTGGTGACGAAGCTTCTTTATTTGCTGGCGATTTGCTTAGAATGTATGAAAAATATGCTGAACGTCAAAACTGGAAGGTTTCAATGATTGATTCAGACCCTACTGAGGTTGGCGGCTATAAACGTGTGGCAATCATGATTACTGGTGACAAGGTTTATTCGAAATTAAAGTATGAAAATGGTGCACACCGTGTTCAACGGATTCCAGTAACTGAATCTCAAGGACGTGTTCATACTTCAACTGCCACTGTTGCTGTTATGCCTGAATATGAGCAAGTAGACATTGATATTGATCCTAAGGATATTCGTGTTGATGTTTACCGTTCAAGTGGTGCCGGTGGTCAGCACATTAACAAGACCTCTAGTGCCGTTAGAATGACTCACTTGCCAACCGGGATTGTAGTTGCAATGCAGGATCAACGTAGTCAACAACAGAACCGTGAAAAGGCAATGCAAATTTTGAAATCACGTGTTTATGACTATTATGAAAGTCAAAATCAAGCTCAGTACGATGCTAAGAGAAAGAATGCAGTTGGTACTGGTGATCGTTCCGAAAGAATTAGAACATATAACTATCCACAAAATCGTGTAACAGATCACCGCATCGGCTTAACCATTAACAAGCTTGATCGTGTGATGAACGGTGAACTTGATGAAATTATTGATGCATTAATTCTTTACAACCAAACTAAGCAATTAGAGGAGTTGGCTGATCAAAATGCCTAAAATGACTTTAAAGCAGATGCGTATTAAAGCGGGTGAGAGTGCTGAAAATGCGCGTCCTGAGGATGTTGATTATGTTCTAGCAGAGCGCTTAGGCTTGACACCAAGTGAATTTGAACTGAAGCAAGAAATGGACTTAACTGCTGACCAGATTAAGCAGGCCAATAAAGATATCGAAAAATTGGCTAAGGGCATATCTCCACAGTATATTTTGGGTTATGCTTGGTTTTTGGGCTATAAAATTATGGTGCAACGCGGTGTCTTGATTCCTCGTTTTGAAACTGAAGAATTGGTTGAATGGGCATTGCAGACACTTAAATCAGGTGATCAAGTCCTTGACTTGGGTACCGGTTCTGGCTGTATTACCGTGGCTTTAGCTAAAGAAGCACAGAAAAAAGGCATTACAGATTTAACTTTATATGCTAGTGATGTAACGGATACTGCCTTAAGAACAAGTGAGGAAAACTTTTTAACTTATGATCTTGATGTAACTACTCGTAAAGCCAACGTGCTGTTGGGCTTAGAAGAGTTTGATAAGATCATCTCTAATCCGCCGTATATTAAGACAAGCGAAAAGAATGCAATGGATGAAAATGTCTTGCAAAATGAACCTAAAGAAGCTCTTTTTGCTGGCAAAGATGGTCTAGACTTCTATAAGAAATTTGCTAAGCAAGTGCGTGAGCATTTGAATAGCCATGGAGAATTTTTCTTAGAATTTGGTTTTAGCGAAGAAGAACAACTGAAGGAATTGTTTGCTAAAGAATTGCCTGATTTTGAAATCGAATTTAGAAAAGATATGGCCGGCAAGCCACGCATGGTTCATGGAAGGTGGCAAAAATAAGAATGATGGAAACGAAGATTTTTAAAAAAGATCAAATCAATGATGCAGTTAAGTTGTTAGCTAAGGGTGAATTGGTTGCTTTTCCAACTGAGACAGTCTATGGTCTAGGTGCAATTGCAACCAAAGAAAAGTCTGTGAAGGGCGTTTATGCTGCTAAGGGACGTCCAAGTGATAACCCATTGATCGTTACTGTTTCTGACGAAGAAATGATGGCTAAGTATGCTAAAGAAGTTCCAGAAAGAGCTAAGAAATTAATTAAACATTTCTGGCCAGGTCCTTTGACATTGCTATTGTTTGTTAAACCAGGAACTCTGCCAGATGCAGTTACTGGGGGACTTGATACTGTAGCATTTCGTTGCCCTGATGATCAATTGACTCATGATTTAATTGCTAAATTGGGTTATCCAATTGTAGGACCATCGGCTAATACCTCAACTAAGCCTAGTCCTACTACTGCAGAGCACGTTTACCATGATTTAAAAGGTAAGATTGCCGGAATTATTGATGATGGCCCTACTCGTGTGGGATTAGAATCGACAATTATCGACTTATCGGTAGAAACACCAATCGTTCTTCGTCCTGGTGAAATTACTCCAGAAGAGTTAAGCGAAGTTTTAGGTGAAAAAGTTTTAATTAACACGGGCAAAGTGTCAGACAAAGATATACCTAAGGCACCAGGAATGAAATACCGTCATTATGCTCCAAGTGAGCCGGTAGTCGTGGTTGATGATCCTGCTGATTTTGCAAAAATTGATTTTAATGAAAAAACTGGTGTAGCAGCTTTAGCGCCAGTCTTAGCTAAAATTAATTTACCTCAAGCAAATAAATTTGATCTGGGCAACAATTTAGTTGATGCCGACCATAACTTATTTGGTGGCTTGCGCTATTTCGATGATCAAGATGATATTGAAACTATTTACGTGCAAGGATTTCATGAAGGTGAAGAAAGTTTAGCTTACATGAATCGATTGAATAAAGCTGCAGGTGGACATCATTTCAATAAATAAAAAATAAAACGCAAAGGGCTTTAAACCCTTTGCGTTTTTGATTAAAATATTTAATGATCATATTATTTTTTATAGGAGGCATATATGGGAAAGTTCGTAGTTTTGGATCACCCATTGATTCAACACAAGTTGACTATTATTCGTCGCAAGGATACGGGGTCAAATGAATTCCGTCGCATTGTTGGTGAAATTGGTGGGTTAATGACCTATGAAATCACTAGAGATTTGCCACTTGAAGATGTTGAAATTGAAACACCAATGGGTAAGACTGTCCAAAAGGAAATTGCTGGTAAGAAGTTGACAATTGTGCCAATTTTACGTGCCGGTATGGGGATGCTTAATGGTGTCCTTGAAATGGTTCCTTCAGCTAAGATTGCCGTTATCGGTATGTACCGTGACGAAAAGACTTTGAAGCCACATGAATATTTCTTCAAGGCTCCAAAGGATATTGCTGAACGTGAATGTTTAGTCGTTGATCCAATGCTTGCAACTGGTGGCTCAGCTAATGATGCCATTGCTGCATTGAAGAAGCGTGGTGTTAAGGAAATTAAGCTTGCTGTTTTGGTAGCTGCTCCAGAAGGTATTAAGGCAGTTCAAGAAGCAAATCCTGACGTTGACATTTATGCAGCTGCTGAAGATGACAAATTGATGGATAATGGTTATATTTTCCCAGGTTTGGGTGATGCTGGTGACAGACTATTTGGTACTAAGTAATCGTCCTTTTTAGAAAAATATTTTCTCTAATGCGCTTTCATTTTACACAAAGACCTTTTTTGGTGTTAAGATGATTTACGTGTTCGAGTTTTATTCAGCACGAGAAGGGAGGTCACGAAGTAATGGAGAAATCATTTGTTTTTAAATTCATGGGCTTGAATTTTGAACTTTCTGGTATTATCGGTTCAACGCTAATGGCTTTAGCAGTTTTATTTATCTGCATTTGGCTTTCAAGAAAAGTTGAAATGAAACCCAATAAGAGACAAAATGTGTTCGAGTATTTACTTGATTTCACTAACGGCATTGTTAAAGATAATGTTAGCGACAAGGATGCTCAAAATCACCTATCACTATATGCATTTGTTTTATTCCTGTTTATTTGGTTTATGAACCAATTAGGGATGTTCATGGAAGTCAAAGTTGATGATTGGATGTTTATTAAATCACCAACTGCTGATCCAGTAGCGACAATGTCGTTTGCAATGATGACCTTGCTTCTATCGTTCACATTCGGCGTACAACGATTTGGTGTTGGCGGATATTTGAAGAGCTATACGCAACCAGTTGGTTTTATGCTTCCAATTAATTTAATTGAAGAGTTTACCAACTTTTTAACCTTATCATTACGTCTATATGGGAATATTTATGCTGGTGAAGTTTTGCTAACTTTAATTGGTAATGATCTAGCACATGCTGGTGGACCATTTACGTTAGTTTTGGCAGCTCCATTAGCCATGATTTGGCAAGGTTTCTCTGTCTTCATTGGCTCTATCCAGGCATATGTTTTTGTAACTTTATCAATGGTTTACATTGGTAAGAAGGTTACTACAGAATAAATTTTTGGAGGTATAAATTTATGTCAGAAGCTTTTAAATATCTTGCTGCATCCATTGCAGCTGGTTTAGCAGCTTTGGCTGCATCATTGGGTAACGGTAAAGTTATTTCAAAGACTCTTGAAGGTATGGCTCGTCAACCTGAAAGTGCAGGTAACTTGAGAGCAACAATGTTTATTGGTGTTGGTTTGATCGAAGCCGTTCCTATTTTGGCTATCGTTGTTGCCTTCTTGATTTTGTTCCTTTAATAAAAAGAGATAATTTTCTGTTTAAAGGAATAGTATTAAAGAGAGAAGGGCAGTAAATGACTATTCAAACATTATTTGCAGCCTCACATATTTACTTAGGTAATGCTATCTGGTATTTGATCTGTTTTGCCATCTTGATGCTTCTTATTAAGCACTTTGCTTGGGGACCAGTATCAGATATGATGGAAAAGCGGCGGCAAAAAGTTATTGATGACTTGGATTCAGCTGCTAGTGAACGAAAGAAAGCTGAAACGCTTGCTAATGAGCGTGAAGCTGCCTTGAAGAACTCAAGACAAGAAGCAACACAAATTCTCTCTGACGCTAAGAGTAACGCGCAAAACACAAGTAAAGAAATCGTAGCAAATGCAAACGAAGATGCTGCAGCAATTCGCAAAAAGGCTAATGAAGATGCCGCTCAGGCAAAAGCAGACGCTTTGAATTCTGCACGCGATCAAGTTGCTGATATTTCTGTAGCAATCGCTGAAAAAGTAATTGCTAAGAATTTATCTGCTAAAGACCAAAAAGATTTAGTCGACCAATTTATTAAGGGGTTGGATGATTAATGGCTTTAAGTAGAGAAGAAATTGCAGCACGCTACGGTGCCGCACTATTTGGTTATGCGCAAGACAATGATGCATTAGACACTGTTTATAATGAAATGGTGGAATTAAAAAAGGCTGCTGAAGCCAATCCACAAATCATTAGTGTCTTGAGCGATCCTATTTTAAGTAATAAAGATAAAAAGGATTTTTTGACTGCAATTGAAAAAGATTTTTCAGATGAGGTTCAAAACTTTTTGAATTTGTTACTTAAATATGATCGTTTTGCTGATTTGATCGATATTATTGATCGCTTTGTCTTACTTTATGATAATGAAAAGAAGGTCGCATCTGGCGTTGCAACTACGGCTGTTAAGCTAGATGATGATCAACTCAAACGTTTAGGTGAAAGTTTTGCTAAGAAATATAACCTAAACGTGGTGCGTCTAGAGAATAAAGTTGATCCAAGTATTTTAGGCGGCGTGGTTCTTCAAGTAGAAGATCGCGTGATTGATGGATCAGTTAAGAATAAACTGAAGAAGATCCGTGCGCAGATAATTGATAAAAATTAAAAGAGGTGAAACCATTGAGCATTAAAGCGGAAGAAATTAGTTCCTTGATCAAGCAACAACTTGAACATTACGACGATAAGCTCGACATCAGCGAAGTTGGTGTTGTAACTTATGTTGGTGATGGTATCGCCCGTGCTCACGGACTTAACGATGTTTTGTCTGGTGAGTTATTGAAGTTTGATAACGGCTCATACGGTATTGCACAAAACCTTGAATCAAATGATGTAGGTATCATTATTTTGGGTCAATTTGACAATATTCGTGAAGGTGACCGTGTTCAAAGAACTGGACGAATCATGGAAGTTCCTGTTGGTGACGCCTTAATCGGTAGAGTAGTTAACCCATTGGGTCAACCAGTGGACGGTTTGGGTGAAATTAAGACTGACAAGAGTCGTCCAATTGAAGCCAAGGCTCCGGGGGTTATGGATCGACAATCAGTTGATCAACCACTTCAAACTGGTATTAAGGCTATCGATGCCTTAGTTCCAATCGGTCGTGGTCAGCGTGAATTGATTATCGGTGACCGTAAGACTGGTAAAACTAGTTTGGCCATCGACACTATCCTTAACCAAAAGGGGCAAGACGTAATTTGTATTTACGTTGCTGTTGGTCAAAAGGAATCAACCGTTAGAACTCAAGTAGAAACTTTAAAGCGTTTTGGCGCAATGGATTATACCATTGTTGTTGAAGCGGGCCCAAGTGAGCCAGCACCAATGCTTTATATTGCACCATATGCTGGTACTGCTATGGGTGAGGAATTTATGTACAATGGCAGGGATGTATTAATCGTATTTGACGACCTATCCAAACAAGCCGTCGCTTACCGTGAACTTTCCTTGCTTCTCCGTCGTCCGCCTGGTCGTGAAGCTTATCCAGGTGATGTCTTCTACTTACACTCACGTTTGCTTGAACGTAGTGCTAAGTTGAATGACAAACTTGGCGGCGGTTCATTAACAGCTTTGCCAATTATTCAAACTGAAGCTGGGGATATTTCTGCATATATTCCAACCAACGTAATTTCAATTACTGATGGACAGATTTTCTTGCAAAGCGATTTGTTCTTTGCTGGTACTCGTCCAGCCATCGATGCTGGTAACTCAGTTTCTCGTGTTGGTGGTAACGCCCAGATCAAGGCAATGAAGAAGGTTGCTGGTACTTTGCGTACTGACCTTGCAGCTTACCGTGAACTTGAAAGTTTCGCTCAATTTGGTAGTGATCTTGATCAAGCTACTCAAGCTAAGTTGAATAGAGGTCAAAGAACCGTTGAAGTATTGAAACAACCACTTCATGATCCAATTCCTGTTGAAAAGCAAGTTGTGATTCTTTATGCTTTGACTCACGGATATCTTGACGCTGTTCCAGTTGAAGATATTGCTCGTTTCCAAAACGAATTATTTGATAACTTTGACAGCAGTCATGCTGATTTGCTCAAGACAATTCGTGAAACTGGTCAATTGCCAGATGATAAGAAATTGTCAGCAGCAATTGAAGAATTCAGTGAGAGCTTTACACCAAGTGAGAAATAGGAGGTAGAATATGCCTGCATCTTTACTTGAGTTAAAGAAAAAAATTGCTTCAGTAAAACAAACTGGTAAGATTACAGAAGCTATGAGAATGGTCTCTGCTTCAAAGTTGAACCAAACTGAAAATCGTGATAAAGGTTATACCGTTTATAACGACCATATTCGTAGAACTATTTCTCGTTTAATTAGCTCAGAAGTAGTTGATAATCTACGTGAAAAAGACGTCTCAATTGATAAGAACAATGTTGCTCAAATTGATTATACTGATGTCTTTGGTTTGGGGATTACAGCAGATATGATTCAGCCACGTAAGAATATCAAGACAACAGGTTTCTTGGTAATTTCAGGTGACCGTGGTCTTGTAGGTTCTTATAACAGCAATGTCATTAAGAATATGATGAGTATCTTTGAGGACGAACGTGCTCAAGGACACGATATCAAAGTTCTTGCTGTAGGTTCGGTTGCGGCACAATTCTTTAAAAAGAACAATATTAACGTTGTTTATGAAAAGAATGGTGTTTCAGATGTACCAACTTTTGATGAAGCATTACCAATTGTTTCAACCGCAATTAAGATGTTTTTGAATGGTGTCTATGACCAGCTTTACGTATGTTATACTCACCACGTTAACTCATTATCATCTGCTTTTCGTGTTGAAAAAATGTTACCAATCGTCGATTTAGATATTGGTGTCAAAGAAGCTGAAGCACATAAAGAATTAGAATACGATATTGAACCAGATCCAAATCAAGTGTTAATGAAGTTGTTACCACAATATGCACGTTCTACTATTTACGGTGCTATTTTGGATGCTAAGACTGCCGAACATGCTAGTTCAATGACAGCCATGCAGAGTGCGACTGATAATGCTAATGATCTGGTATCAAACTTAACTACAAAATTAAATCGTGCTAGACAGGCACAAATTACTACTGAAATTACTGAAATTATCAGTGGTGCAAATGCCTTAGAGTAATAAAGAAAAGGAGGTAGATGTTTTGAGTGAAGGTGAAATCGTTCAAGTAATCGGCCCAGTTGTCGATGTTAAATTCCCAATTGATAAGAATTTACCTGATATTAACAATGCCTTGCGTGTAATTAAGTCAGAGGATGAAAGCATTGTCCTTGAAGTTACACTTGAGCTTGGTGATGGTGTCTTAAGAACGATCGCCATGGAATCTACCGATGGTCTTCGTCGTGGTATGAAAGTCGAAGATACTGGCGGTCCAATTTCCGTTCCAGTTGGTGAAGATACTTTAGGACGCGTGTTTAACGTTTTGGGTCAACCAATTGACGGTGGTCCAGAATTTTCAAAAGATCACCCTCGTGAAGGTATCCACAAGGAAGCACCTAAGTACGCAGACTTGACTACTAGTCGTGAAATTCTTGAAACTGGTATCAAGGTTATCGACTTGCTTGAGCCATATGTACGTGGTGGTAAAGTTGGTTTGTTCGGTGGTGCCGGTGTTGGTAAGACTACTATCATTCAGGAATTAATTCACAACATTGCTCAAGAACATGGTGGTATTTCCGTATTTACTGGTGTTGGTGAAAGAACTCGTGAAGGTAACGACCTTTACTTCGAAATGAAAGCTTCAGGCGTTTTAAGTAAAACGGCCATGGTATTTGGTCAGATGAACGAGCCGCCTGGTGCCAGAATGCGTGTTGCGTTAACTGGTTTGACACTTGCTGAATACTTTAGAGATGTTGAGGGTCAAGACGTGTTGCTCTTTATCGACAATATCTTCCGGTTTACTCAGGCTGGTTCAGAAGTTTCAGCTTTGCTTGGTCGTATGCCAAGTGCCGTTGGTTATCAGCCAACTTTAGCAACAGAAATGGGACAATTGCAGGAAAGAATTACTTCTACTAAGAAGGGTTCAATTACTTCAATTCAAGCCGTTTATGTTCCTGCCGATGACTATACTGACCCAGCTCCATCAACCACATTCGCACACTTGGATGCTACTACTAACTTGGAACGTAGCTTAGTAGAACAAGGTATTTATCCAGCTGTTGACCCACTTGAATCTTCATCAAGTGCCCTTGACCCTGAAGTTGTTGGTGAAGAACACTATGAAGTAGCTACTCGAGTACAACATGTTTTACAACGTTACCATGAATTACAGGATATTATTTCTGTTTTAGGTATGGATGAATTGTCTGATGAAGAAAAATTGATCGTTGCACGTGCACGTAAGGTCCAATTCTTCTTGTCACAAAACTTCTTTGTTGCAGAACAATTTACTGGTGTACCAGGTTCATATGTTCCAATTAAGGAAAGCATTAAGGGCTTTAAGCTTATTTTGGATGGTCATCTTGATGACTTACCAGAAGATGCCTTTCGTGGTGTCGGCCCAATTGAAGATGTTTTGAAGAAAGCACAAGAAATGGGTGTAACTCCAAGTGATCCAGAAGCTAAAGCTTTACTAGAAAAGTAGGGTGATGTCAAATGGCAGATCCAGAGAAGCTTTTTAAAGTAGATGTTGTAACTCCTAATGGAATGATTTATTCACATCGTGGAAGTATCGTTGATGTACGTGCCGTTGATGGTGAACGTTCAATCATGTATAACCACGTACCACTTTTAACTCCACTAGTTATTAGTGAGGTTAAGATTAAGCGAAGCCGTGAAATGGATTCAGTAGTTGATCATATTGCGATTTCCGGTGGCTATATTGAGTTTTCGAATAATGTTGCTACGATTATTGCAGATAGTGCTGAACGCGCAAGAAACATTGATGTTTCTCGTGCTGAGGCAGCGAAGCAACGCGCTGAGCAACGTTTGAAGGAAGCACGGGAAAAACATGACGAACAAACTATGGCACGTGCTGAAGTTGCTTTAAGACGAGCAATGAACAGAATTAGCGTGTACAATACTAAAGGTCACTAGAAGAAGAAAGAGACGAATGCACAAAATGCTGCATCCGTCTTTTTTTGTCAAAATTGAGGAAAATATATGTTTCAATTAGGCATTCATGCCATTATTAGTATCATTATATATTTGATTGCGATTGGCTTATCTTTTCAAGCAGTTAAAGCAATTCAACTAGATAAAATTATTCGTAAAGGCCATGTTTTTGAAACGCAATTATTATATTTATTTATTGCAATTGGCTTAGGCTTTTTAGTTGGCAATTTTGTCATTACTTTTATCGATACTTCAATGCAATTGAGTAATTTGTTTTAAAGATTGTGTTAAAACAAGGACAGTAAAGGAAAGTCATGATTATTTATGGTAAAATGGACGATGAATAATTATGGAGGGTTATCGTGGCACGAGATATAGGAATTGATTTGGGGACAGCAAACGTACTGATCAATGTCTCTGGTAAAGGTATCGTATTAAATGAACCTTCTGTTGTAGCTGTAAATACCGATACAAACAAGGTAGTTGCAGTTGGTTCAGAGGCATATGAGATGGTGGGAAGAACTCCAGGTAATATTCGAGTAATTCGCCCCTTGAAGAATGGGGTAATTGCTGATTTTGACATTACCGAAGCAATGCTGTCTTACTTTATTGAAAAATTAAATGTAAAAGGCTTTATGTCCAAGCCAAATATTTTGATTTGTGCTCCTACTGGAGTTACTTCAATTGAACAAAAAGCAATTATTCAGGCAGCTGAAAAGTCTGGTGGCGGCAAGGTTTATTTAGACTTTGAACCTAAAGTTGCGGCTGTTGGTGCAGGCTTGGATATTTTTAAACCGCAAGGTAATATGGTGATTGATATCGGTGGTGGTACCACTGACGTTGCAGTTTTATCAATGGGTGAAATTGTAACTTCTCAATCATTACGTTATGCTGGCGATCGGATGAACCAGGCTGTCATCAGTTACATTAAGAATAAGCATAATTTGTTAATCGGCTCTAGAACTGCTGAACAAATTAAGATTGAAATTGGTAGCGCCTTTGAACCAGACCAAGATGAACAAATTACTGTTCGTGGTCGTGACGTAGTTGATGGTTTGCCTAAGCAGACTACAGTTACTGCACCAGAGATTCAAAAGGCTTTAGAACCAGGCTTGATGTCAATCATTGCAGCAGCTAAAGAAGTATTGGAAACAACTCCACCAGAGCTTTCAGCAGATATTATTGATCGCGGAATCATGCTAACAGGTGGTGGAGCCCTATTAAAGAATATTGATAAGTTGATTTCTTATTATTTGCAAGTTCCAGTTTTAATTGCTGATCATCCATTGGAAGCAGTAGCTTTAGGAACTGGTACTTTGCTTAAAAATATTGAAAAGCATCAACGTCACTAAGTGAGGAAATTACTTGCGTAAGATTTTGATTTTTATTGTACGTATTTATCAGACAGTGATTTCACCGTTATTACCACCAAGTTGTCGTTATTATCCCACGTGTTCTAATTATATGATTGACGCGTTGAAAAAACATGGCCCAATTTTAGGGTTAATTATGGGAATTTGTCGTATACTAAGGTGTAACCCTTTTATTAGGGGCGGGGTAGATCCAGTTCCTGATAATTTTACTATTTTTCGAAATCCACATCCGGATCGATATGAAGACCCGATTATATCTTCTAAGTTTCATCCGGATAGCAAGTAGGAGGATTTATGTCTAAAAAGTTAGAAAATATTGATATTGAAGTTAATGAACTTAAAGGAAAGAATTTACCAACTTGGGAAGTTATTATTCCTAACAAGAAGTCCATTGGTTTAATTGAAAAGGTGGAAGGTCGTTATCGCGCTACTACTTCTAAGACTAGTAATATTTTATTTGCTAATAGTCTTGAAAGCAGTATTAACGATTTACTTTCATACTTCACCTTACATGAAAAATAAAATTTAAGTAGTGATTGTTTAATGGCAAAAGTTGAAAATGAAACGAGTCTATTCGATCGATTAGCCTGGAATATTATTATACCAGTGCTACTCTTGGCTTTAATTAGCTTGTATTGTATCTATGTTGCTGCATTAGGTGATCCTAGTCATATTGGTTCACCTGTTAGGGCAGTAGTTATGCAGGCATTATGGTACTTGATTTCAATTGCAATTATTGTGGTTGTGATGCAGTTTGATGCAGAACAGTTGTTTAAGATTGCGCCAATTTTCTTTGGAATCGGAATATTTTTGCTGATTGCGGTGCTATTCTTATATAACAGAAGCGTAGCTGCAGATACAGGTGCGAAAAGTTGGTTCAAACTAGGGCCCATTACTTTTCAGCCTTCAGAAATTATGAAGCCAGCTTTTATCTTGATGTTGGCTCGAGTGGTCAAAGAGCATAATGATAAATATGGTCACACGATTAAGACCGATTGGTTGTTATTAGGCAAAATTATTGCTTGGCTGGCACCGGTAGCAATTTTACTAAAGTTACAGAATGACTTTGGTACTATGTTAGTATTTATTGCCATCGTTGGTGGCGTGGTTTTAGTATCAGGGATTTCTTGGAAAATTATTGTACCGTTATATGGTATTGTGATTTTAGCAGCTATTGGGGTTATTGTATTAGTAACTACGTCGGCTGGGCAATCATTGTTGAGTCATTTCTTTCAAGCATATCAATTTGAACGAATTAAGTCTTGGCTCGACCCATCTGGTGATACTTCATCAGGAGCTTATCAGTTATGGCAAAGTATGAAGGCAATCGGTTCGGGTCAGCTATTTGGTAATGGCTTTGGCAAAGCTAGTGTTTATGTTCCAGTTCGTGGATCAGACATGGTTTTCTCGGTAATTGGTGAAAACTTTGGTTTTGTCGGCTGTGTAGCATTGATTTTGATTTATTTATACCTGATTATTCAAATGGTAAAAATCTCGTTCGATACCAGAAATGTATTTTATTCATACATTGCAACTGGTGTTATCATGATGATCTTGTTCCACGTATTTGAAAATATTGGGATGAATATTGATTTATTGCCATTGACAGGTATTCCATTGCCATTTGTTTCTCAGGGTGGTTCAGCTCTGATGGGAAACATGATTGGGATTGGATTAATCTTGTCGATGAAGTTCCATAATCGTGATTACATGTTCAGTACGGCTGGCGATTTTTAGAAATAACATTAAAAAAATACCTCCAAAAATTCAAATCTGAATTTTGGAGGTATTTTTTTATCGGTTATTAAAGCTAAATAATTAGCCTTGCAAAGCATCCTTAACTTCTTCAGTACGACATACCAAGACGTCACATTTAGAAGTTCTAGTTACATATTCAGTAACACTACCGATGAGCAGACGTTCAACGGCGTTCAAACCAGTAGCACCCACAACGATTAAATCAATATTGTGCTTCTTAGGGAAGTCATGTCCAATGATTGTCTTAGGTGAACCAAATTCAATAGAGTAGTGAACATCTTCAGCACCAGCCTTAGTAGCACGAGCTTGGTAATCCTTCATTCTCTTTTCAGCATCTTTAGAAACTTGTTCTACCATTGCTGAATCAAAACTTGAAACATTTTGGAAAGAACGAGTATCGATTACGTGTAAGATTTCTAGTGTTGCATGGTTACGCTTGGCGATGGCTACAGCCTTGCTGAAGGCCAAGTCAGCTTCTTTTGAACCATCAACTGCAACTTGAATATTCTTGTATTGTGAAAGCATATATAAGCACCTCTTCCTATATTCTATTTTACCAAAATTTTGCTTGTCATTAGTGAATTATTATTCTTTATTTTGAGTAATTGATAAACCAAAAGCCAAAATAGTTAATGAAGCTAAGAATAAGGTGATTAAGTTCAAATATTTATTACCCATGAATAGCAAAATAATTCCTAAAATACTTTCAGCTAAAAGGGCGACTGAAGTCCACTTAAGAATATTGCTCAAGCGTGGATCGCCACCAATGTCATAAATTAAAAAATGTCCGTTCCTTCTGTGCCACATGTACCATGAGGTTAACAGTAGGAGAAGGATAAAAATAATCATTACAATCTTTATTGCCATTTAACAGTCTCCACTATAGAAAAAGACGGTCAATTGAGACCGCCTTTTTTAATATTCTAAAGAAATCCGAGTTGTCTAAACATAGCATAATGACGCTTGTTGAACCCGCAATGTTCAAAATTTTAGCTGGCATCGCAGCGAATATGGATCCTGCAACAAGGCAGTATTCCGATTCGGTAGTTATTTGCCAACTCCCACGTCTTATAGTTTGATCGGTCAACTTTATACATTTAAGCTTGTCGATCAACTCAGATCACTTATTATAATACGCATATTACAGGTGCTTGTCAACCATATTGAATGCGCGAGATTAGTGATTATTGCGCAAGTTATCAGATTGCATTTGTTTTAATTTTTGATAGGTTGCCTTATATCTAGCTTCGATTTTAGAATTGCCTTTAGGTGCAAAGTAGCTGGCATGAAGTAGGTTATTAGGCAAGTATTGCTGTGCTACCCAATCATTTTGATAATCATGAGGATAAAGGTAGTTCACGCCATGTCCAAGCTTTTTGGCACCAGAGTAATGAGCATCTTTTAGGTTGGCGGGAATTGAGTCAACTTTTTTGGTTCGAATATCAGCTAGTGCAGCATCAATTGCTGAAATGGCACTATTGCTTTTGGCAGAAAGAGCTAACTCAATAACCGCATTAGCCAGTGGAATTCGTGCTTCAGGCAAGCCAACCATTTGTGCAGCTTGGATGGCTACTATAGCGTGTTCAGCTGCGGCTGGATCGGCTAGTCCAATATCTTCGTAGGCAATTACTGCTAGTCTTCGACAGATAGAGACTAAGTCACCAGATTCAATTAATCGGGCAAGATAGTGCAGCGCTGCATCTGTATCAGAGCCACGAATTGATTTTTGAAATGCTGAGACTAGATCGTAATGTCCATCACCAGAAGCATCAAAGTTTTGCACCTTCATTTGAATTGAATCAGCCATTTCTTTTTGAGTGATGATAATTTTTTGATCATCTTGGTGTTTATCTTGCAATTCTTGCTTAGTTGAAAGAACAGCTAATTCTAAACTATTCAAAGTAGACCGCAAATCACCGTTGCCTTTTTCAATCAAAAGAGCACGCGCATCATCTGTTAATTCAACATTATATTTGCCTAGACCTTTTTCTTTATCGTTCAATGCGCGATCGATTGCATGAGAAGCATCATCTGTAGAAAGAGGCTTTAATTCAAAAATTTGGCAACGTGAACGAATAGCAGGGGAGATCGAAATATAAGGGTTCTCAGTAGTTGCCCCAATTAAAATAATTTGTCCCGATTCTAGCAAAGGCAGTAAGAAGTCCTGCTTAGTTTTGTCCAAACGATGAATTTCGTCCAGCAATAAGACAACTGTCCCACTCATTTTGCCTTCTTCGGCTACTTGTTGCAATTGCTTTTTGCCGTCAGTAGCTGCATTGAGCTTTCTAAAGGCATATTTAGTTGAGCCTGCAATAGCACTAGCAATACTTGTCTTACCGATGCCAGGAGGGCCGTAAAGGATCATTGAAGACAGAAGTCTAGCTTCCACCATTCGGCGAATAATTTTGCCTGGACCAATCAGATGCCTTTGACCAACAACTTCGTCTAAATTAGTTGGTCGCATACGATATGCTAATGGTTTCATTTACTTATCTCCGTGAAAAAGTTTATGCCAAAAACTTTCTTTTGTTTTAGGTGCGGCTAATTCTTCTTTAGGAAACTCAGGTGGATAAACTTGCTTTAGCTCAATTCGTGGTCGATTGATAGCGTTCTTCGCTACAACTAGTACTGCCGTATCATGTGGTCCTGTTTTTGCGGTTTCATTGTTAACTAAAGTGAAGGGAATATCATAGTTGCTGCAACTGGCTTCAACGTCTCCCAAGAAGCCATCATCAGTGATATTGCCATTGATCAAAATAGTATAGCCCTTAAAGTCAGTGATATGTTTAAGAAATAGGGCAGTTAATTCAGGATTTTTAACTTCAGTATTGTCCATACGGATTAAGCAGCGCTCACGTAATGAACCTAAAAATCTGCGGCGTTCATCAGGCTTAGTTTGTGGAGTAATACCTTGAGCTGCTTGTTCAACACGTTTATTTAAATCTTCAGTCATCTAATCATCCTTTCTTTTTATGTACTTATTGTAGCAAAGAAAAAAGCCTTTCTCGATTGAGAAAGACTTTCGACAAAATAAAATGTAAAAATTAAAGTAACTTGTTGTACCATTCAACAACTAAGGCTTCATCAATTTCTGGTTCCATTTCGTCACGTTCTGGCAAACGTACAAGAGTACCTTCCATTTTGTTTTCATCAAATGAAACAAATGATGGACGAGCAGTAACTGCTTCTAAGGCATCCTTAACTTGTTGTAAGTTCTTTGACTTTTCCTTCAAGCCAATAGTTTGACCAACCTTGACTTCGTATGAAGGAATGTCAACACGTTTACCATCAACAGTAATGTGACCGTGGTTTACCAATTGTCTAGCTTGTTCTCTAGTAGTAGCTAAACCAAGACGGTAAACAAGACTGTCCAAACGACGTTCAAGCAAGATCATGAAGTTAACACCGTGTTGACCTTCACGAATCTTACCAGCGCGGGTGAACAAAGTTCTAAATTGACGTTCGTTTAAGCCGTACATCCAACGTAACTTTTGCTTTTCGTGCAATTGTTGACCGTATTCTGACAAACGACCGCGGTTGTTAGGACCGTGTTGACCTGGAGCGTAGTTACGACGAGAAATTTCCTTACCAGTACCTGAAAGGGAAATACCCAATCTTCTTGAACGTTTCCAACTTGGACCTGTATATCTTGACATAAAAAATCCTCCATAAAATTTAAACAATAATTTTTGGAGTAAAATATTAAGCATAAGTTCAACATTCGTGCATCTTGGATTTACATTTTCGCCCAATGCAGCGCGGGTTACTCGTTCACTAAAGCGTTTCAAGATGTTGACGTTCTTGTCACTTATTGCTGCAAATATTTTACACGAATAGTATTATATAGAGTTCAGAATAATAAATCAAGAAAATAGAACAGCTTTTTGCACCTATTAGGGTCAGGTTTTGTTATAATTATGATAGTTTTGGAGGATAAACTATGTCATCAATTCAAGCTATTATAATTATTGCCGTGGTGATCCTAATCATTGTCGTAGTTGCAGCAATGCTAATGATCAATCGTAAACAACTAAAAGAAATTGAAGCGATTGATGCAGCAGTGACTGAAATTGAGAAGATGCATCTAGAAGATGATATTACGCGACTGGATAAAATGGATTTGGCCGGCGAAAGTTTAACTACATTAAATACTTGGCGCAAGAGCTACACTGAAGCGGCTAAGAAAAAATTACCGCGAGTGCATAAGCTAGTTGAAGAAGCTGCTAATGAAAATGCAACTTATCGCTTGTTTAAAGCAAGAAAGAATATTAAACAAGCAAAGGAGATTATCAAGCCAACGCTCGAAGATGCTCGTAACACCAAGGCAGTTTTCACGGAACTACTTGAATCAAATAAGGAAAATCAAATTCAATATGATGCTTTGATTAAAGTTTATCGTGAATTAAGAAAAGATATCTTAGCCAATTCCTTTGAATATGGTGCTGCGATTGATCAGGTTGAAGATCAACTAGCATCAATGGAGAGTGACTTTGAAGAAGCAAAAAATCTTTCTTCACAAGGTGATCATGTTGAAGCTAAGCGAGTTTTGTCCAAGATTCGGATGTCTTTGGGTAACTTACAAAAACGCTTAAAACCGCTAAAAGAGGGTTATCATCAACTTGAAGTAGTGTTCCAAGATCAGCTTAAGGAATTGTCTGATGCTTATAAAAAAATGATTTCAGAAAAATATTACCTTACTAGCGTAGATGTTTTGGGCAGAATCAAGGAAATTCATGATGAAATTAATGGTGCGCGCAAATTGCTAGCTGAGACTAAGGTGAATGAATTAGCCAAGGAAAATAAAAAGATCTCTGGCGAAATTGACGATCTATATGATGTTTTAGCTAAGGAATACAAGGCAAGACCATTTGTTGAAAAAAATCAAAGTAAAATGCTGACTTTGATCTCACATCAGCAAACCGCGTCAAAGAAGCTGGTAGAAAAGTTGCGGCATATTGATGAGAGCTATGAATTGACTCATGGCGAATTGGAAAAGAGTAAAGACTTAGAAAAAGAAGTCAATGAAATGTACCATCAGTACACTATTGATACACAGAATATCGCAGATGGTAAGGGTGTTTACTCTGCTATTCAAGATTCATGGCTCCAGATGCTAGATCGCCTGCGTGAAATTGATGCAGAGCAGGCTAAGATGTCAACTGACGTTGATGGACTTTATGATTCTGAAAATGTAGCTAATGATTCAATCAAGCGCTTTAAGCAAGAAGTTTCATTAGTTTACCGTCGACTTGAAAGACGAAATTTGCCAGGTAATCCTGATAGCTTTGTGCAAATGTATACTTTAGTAGTCAACGAGATTGGCCATGTCAGCAACGAATTAAGTCAGGTCCGGATTAATATGGAAAAGATCTCAGCTGAATTAATTCAAATTTCTGATGATGTGGAGCGGCTTAAACGTGAAGCAGATGACATCATTAATTCCGCTAACCTAGTTGAATTGACGATGCAGTATTCAAATAAATATGCAGATAAGGATTCAATTGCGCAAGCACAAAAGACAGCAATGCAGCTATATAATGAATATAACTATAAGGAAGCCCTTGATACAATTGCTACAGCAATTGAAAAGGTAGAGCCAGGTAGTTATCAACGACTTGAAAATGCATATTATTCAGAAGAGAAGAGTAATTAATTGAAGCGATTCATTATTTAAGCTAAAATTGAAAAGTCTTGAAACGGTCAAGCGATTGGCCGTTTTTTAAATGAAGGGGTAATGATAGTGATTTATTTTGATAATAGTGCAACAACAAAGATAGATCCACAAGTATTGGATACTTACAATAAAGTAGCGACTAATATTTGGGGCAATCCTTCGAGTTTGCATAAGATAGGTGATCGTGCACACCAATTGCTTGAGGCGTCACGTAAACAAATTGCTGATTTGCTGGGGACTAAGCAGCATGAAATTTTCTTCACTTCTGGTGGAACAGAATCAAATAATGCCGCAATTAAGGGGACTGCAATTCAAAAGCGTGAATTTGGTAAGCATATTATCACTTCTAGCGTGGAACATGCATCTGTAGCCAATAGTTTTAACGCGTTAGAGAATTTGGGTTGGCGCGTTACCAGATTGCCAGTTGATAAGGAAGGCCGAGTTAACGTTAATGACTTAAGAAACGCGATTGATTCTGATACAACTTTGGTTTCAATCATGGGCGTTAATAACGAAATTGGCACCATTCAACCAATTGATGAAATTAGCGATTTGCTTGAAAATTATCCAACGATTCAGTTCCATGTTGATAACGTTCAGGCACTTGGCAAAAATATTTGGGATAAGGTTTTTACACCAAGAGTAGACCTCTCGAGCTTATCTGCACATAAGTTCCATGCACCACGTGGTATAGGTATTTTATATAAAAAAGAGGGCAAGATGCTCACACCTTTACATGATGGTGGTGGCCAAGAAAAGGGCCTGCGTTCAGGTACTGAAAACTTACCAGCAATTGCGGGAATGGCTAAGGCAATTCGTTTGCTTTTGCAAGATGAACCAGAAAAAGCACAGCGTGAAGCAGAAATTAAGGCTAAAATTGTTGATTATCTAAAAGATAAACCAGGGATTGATATTTTTTCACCAGTAAGCGATGGCTTTGCACCACATATTCTTTGCTTTGCTTTAGAGGGAATTCGGGGCGAAACTTTGGTTCATACGCTAGAAGATCAAGATATTTATACTTCAACTACTTCTGCTTGTGCATCAAAAACAGCAGATGAAGCCAGCACCTTGGTTTCTATGCGAATTGATGATAAGATTGCTACTAGTGCAATTCGTTTAAGTTTTGATGAGACGAATACGCTTCAAGAAGCGGATGAATTTATTAAGGTCTTTGACAAGATTTATAATCATTTTGCTAAAATTAATCATTTGGGAGAAAATTAATGGAATACACAGAAGTTATGGTTCGCTATGGCGAGCTTTCAACTAAGGGGAAGAACAGAAAGGACTTCATCAATCGCTTAGCAAGTAACGTTGAAAAAGTTCTTAAGGATTTCCCACAAATTGAATTTCATCCTCGTCATGATCGGATGCACATTGTCCTGAATGGCGCATCATTCAAGGATGTTGACCAACGTCTGAAGAAGGTATTTGGAATTCAAACTTACTCACCAGCAATTAAGATTCCTAAGACTCTTGAAGATATTGAAAAGACTTCTTTGGAATTGATGCAAGAGACTTTTAAGCCAGGGATGACCTTTAAGGTTAATACTAAGCGTAGTGACCACAAGTTTGAATACGACACTAATCAATTGAATAATCTGGTTGGTGACTACTTGTTTGATCATATGGATGGCTTGAAGGCTGAAATGAAGCATCCTGATTTGGTCTTGAGAATTGAAGTTCGTCAAGATGCCGTTTATATTTCTAATCAGTTGCTCCATGGTGTTGGCGGGATGCCCGTTGGTACTGCTGGTAAGGCTGTGATGATGCTTAGTGGTGGGATTGATTCTCCAGTTGCTTCATGGTTAGCATTGAAGCGCGGAGTAGATATTGAAATGGTTCACTTCTTTAGTCCGCCTTATACTACTGAAAAAGCATTGGCTAAGGCTAAGGAATTGACTGGTATTTTGGCAAACTATGCTGGTAAGATTAATTTTATTGCCGTACCGTTTGCTGAAATTCAAGAAACGATCAAGGAAAAACTGCCAGAAGGCTATTTGATGACTGTGCAACGTCGTTTTATGTTGCAGCTTGCTGACCGCATTCGTGCACAACGTGGCGGCTTGGCTATCTTTAATGGTGAGTCAGTTGGTCAAGTTGCTTCTCAAACTTTGCAATCAATGGTGGCTATCAATGATGTAACTACTACTCCGGTTATTCGCCCAGTTGCAACAATGGATAAAACGGAGATTATTGCCAAAGCTGAAGAGATTGGTACCTTTGATTTATCAATTCAACCTTTTGAAGATTGTTGTACAATTTTTGCTCCACCGCGTCCTAAGACTAAGCCAAAGTTGGAAAAAGCGCGTGAATATGAAGCTCGTCTTGACGTTGAGGGCTTGATTCAGAGAGCTTTAGATGGTATTGAAGTTACGTCGATTTATCCAAATGAAAAGTTTTTGGATGATAAGGCTCAGGAAGATAAAGATTTATTGTAAGAAAAAAGAATTGCATTTCTTAAGCTGTTTAGCTTAGGGGATGCAATTCTTTTATTTGTCCTAATAAAAATAGTCATTTACGAAGATTTCAAGATTTTTGTATCAACTATCTATATTTTAAATATGGAATAAATATTGTTAACAAGGGAGAAATTATTAGGATGAATAAAAAGATTAAAGTTACTAGTGTTGCTGCTTTAGCATTAGCTAGTTTAGTGTTGTCCAATGTAAATTTGAGTAATGAAGTTAGCTTTAAAGAAGTAATTGATTTTTAGATAACAAAGCAAAGAACATTAACCGAAAATGGCGAATGCTATTTTTGCCTGTTCACTGATAAATTTGTTAAAAATGATCAATTAGCTATGTAAACCAAGAATTTATTAAACAAAGGGGTTAATTATGTTAGTAGGCGAACGTTTAAAAGAGGTCCGTAAATCTTTGAAGTTAAATAAAACGCAGATGGTATCTGGTACTATTAGTCGATCTTTTTACTCTCGAGTTGAAAAAAATGAAAACATGATTAACGCCAGAGATTTGATGGAAATTATGTATTCCCATGAAGTGCCGATGGTTAAATTTTGCCAAGGATTAGGCAATACTCGGCCTCAAATTTATGCTTATCATGAGAGAATTTTATATGCTTATTTAAAAAAGGATGTAGATGCTCTGAATGATATTTATCATAAAGGTAATTTTGCAGATCTGAGAATTAAAAGTTTTATTATTCTGCTAATTTCTAAGCTTGAAGGGCAAACTGAAGAGGCAAAGAAGATAATACAGCAAGATCCGAGCTACAATTGTTTGCAGGGGAATAACTGGAATGAAGAAAGTCTCTGGTTTACTTTTTTTATCTTAGATCTTTATGATTTTAACCAAGTTCGAAATTTGATTGATATGTTTTTCAATAAGTATCATGCCAAAAATGTAGATGAATATACGATGCGTTTGGTGTCTAGAATTTTAGTTAAATATTTAGATCTTTGTTTTAAGCAAGGTAAAAGAAATAATGAGATGAATCAGGCAATCAAGTTTTTGAAACTTTTACCAAACAAGGTTGAATTTGGAATCTATAAGATTCTAGCAACTTATTACGAAGAATTATTAGATAATAATTTTGAGAATGCTCAGTTGATTGCTGATCTTCTGCAAGATGAAGATTTGGATTATGAGAATGTATCTGATAAATAATTGTGCAAATATGAAGAAAAGACTGTATTTTTTCAATAAAGAGATACAATAAGACAGAATTTAAAGTTATTTAGAAAGTGTAAAAACTGATGAAGAAGATTTTTAAATGTGGCTTAATCGTGGCAGGGATGCTCGCATTGGCTCCAATTAGCATGACAGCCGTCAACATACCAACGCCTGTTTATGCTGCACAAAAGATTTATGGCATGGGAAAAATGTATACAATCCCTAAAAGCTTGCGTGGGACTTGGTATTCTAAATCTAGAAAGGTTAGAATTACTGCTCATACTTATAATGGTAAAACTGTTTATCATCAAAATACGAAGGCTATTCCAGAAAGAATCTGGAATCCAAGTAATAAGGCACAGATGCGAGAACAGAATCGTTTGATACATGCAACTAGAAACAAACTAGCGGGTTACTATACTAATCGTGCTGGTGGTAAGTACTTCACTGTTGCTCCTTGGATTGGTTTTGAAGAGTGGGACATGTTTAAAGCTAAGACTATGAAGGTTAATGGCAAAACCATTAAGTATCTTGATTATTCTAATGGCTATACAGGTACTAAGTTCTTCAAGAGTAGAAGCTTAGCTAGGAAGTATTAGTTTAAAAACAGCTTATGTGATTTTAAGCTGCTTTTTTGATTGGAAATTGAAAAGTTTATTAATCTTTAGAAAAATAAGTTTAATCAGTATCTAAATTAAGAATAATTATTCTAGAATTTAAAAGTCTTTAAATAAATAATTCTTTAATTTCTATTTATCAACATCTAGTGTTCTACTATCAAAACAACGTCAGATATCTTGTAGTTGTAGCTAGAAACGTGCTATGATACCATAATTATGAGATATTTCATAAGGGGGCTGGAAATTATGGCAGAAAGTTTAAAGACTCAAGAACCTATTGCTGTTGCAAACTTCGTGATAAATTTGGCTAATGAGAACAAGCTATCTGTCACTAATTTGCAACTTCAGAAAATTTTGTTCTTTTTGCAAGGCTATACTTTAAGTAAATACCAAGTTGGAATAGTTAATGGTAGTTTTTCAAAATGGCAATATGGTCCTGTTCAAAAGAATGTATATCGCACTTTTAGAGATAATGGTGCTAGTCCAATTACAAATGAGTATTCAGATGCTTACTTTGATGAGTTAGGACAATTTAGAACTCAGACTCCTGAGATGAAAAGTATAGATAATAATGTGCGAGATGTACTTAAAAGTCTTGTACTTAAATTGCTTAGAATTCCCGTATGGAAGCTAGTTGATTTAACTCATAAGGATCCTAGTTGGTGTAATTATAAAGATGAAATAATGGAATATCAGGCATCTGATTATAGAAATGAAGAAATAGAATCATGTTTTGTTAATAATGAAGCAGAATTGAAATAACTTGAATTTTTATGAGTAATAAGAAAAAATTTATTAAAGATGTCATACAGCAATTTACTGTGAAAATAAATCAAGATGAGGCTAATGATCAGTTGATCCATAGCCTTATCTTTTTGGGTGAACATGAAAGTTACTGCAGATCATATCCAGAAATTAGTGATATTATTTATCATCTAGAAAAAGATAAGTTTCACATACTGAAAGAAAACTTTGCCTTATTAGATGAAATTACTGAAAACAAATTTGCTGCATTATTGAGTAATGAAAAGATAGCACCAGAAAATGGAAAAGGTGAAAAAATTGATAATCTTTTACGTTTTGAACGCCATATTAAATTAAGTTGTTATCAAAGAGATTATATTTTAAGTCAGACTTCTGATGCTGAACGTAGTGCAAGGGATGCTGAAAAGGTGGCTAAAAAGGCTAAAGGTAAAGTAGGCCACATTTATTCCGAGTTTGTGGGTATATTAGCGATTTTTACAGCTATGTCTTTTGCAATGATGGGTTCAGTTCAAGTTTTAGGAAATTTATTCCATGATGTTAAACTTTGGGGTAAAAGTTCGATAGGATATGCTCTAGTTATTGGTGGTATATATATTCTCATCATGTATTTAATAATAATGATTCTGCTAGTGGGTATGAAGAAGTTATATGGTGATGATGATAATGATTATAAATTTACACCTAAAATTGTTAGAGCAGTTATTGAAATAAGTATATTTATGATAGTTACTGGAATATTAAGTATCTGGATGCTCAAATAATACTAATACCTATTAAGAAAAGCCACTTCAGCTTATAGGTTGAAGCGACTTTTTATTGTCCTCGATTTCCACGATATCTATGTCTCACTTGTCTCTATCTCAATCTTAATTTTAAAAATTGAGGTTGTCAAATATATTGACTCACGATTTAGATGCTTAATTACAGCTGTAATCACAACTTAATCCACGATTAAAGGTGTAAGTAGGCAAAAGAGTGAGTCAATTTGGCTATGGCGTTTTCTTCTTAACTTTATTAAGAAGAAATAAGAAAATAGAATATTTGGCTAAAAAAGAACCGCAAAGAAAAAAAGGATAATGCATTAAACTGCATTATCCTTTTTCAAATTTCCCTATAAACTAGCTAATAACATTGTAAGTGTCAATATTTTTGCGGTAGGCTGTGAACCATTAGTCTAACCTTAATTTCTTAAATATTTATCTGATTTATTTTCCT